>CALGHW010000206.1 GCA_937916075.1 uncultured Prevotella sp. | reverse complement strand
GTATCGAGATTAACCGTAAGGTGCTCGCTGACCTCGCCGTTAACAATCCCGAGGCTTTCAAGGCCATCGTTGAGAAGGTGAAGTAAATCAAGCCGATTCTTATCGACAAAAGATAAAAAGAGGATGTCCAAAGGGCATCCTCTTTTTTTATAGCTTTTTGGGAAGATGGTGTGTCAACATGCAAATGTTTTGACACACCATCTTTTACTTTACACCTCTCATGGATAGCGAGATACGGTTGCGCTGATGGTCTACGCTGACCACGCGTACGCGTACGTGCTGGTGAAGTTTGACCACCTGTGTGGGGTCGGCCACATACCGGTCGGCCAACTGCGAGATATGCACCAAACCGTCTTGGTGAACCCCGATGTCGACAAAGGCTCCAAAGTTGGTGATATTGGTGACAATACCGGGCAGTTCCATTCCCTCGATGAGGTCGTCGGGCGATGTGACATTCGGGTCAAACTCAAACTCCTCAATCTGTTCACGCGGGTCACGTCCGGGCTTTTCCAGCTCCTTCAGAATGTCCGTCAGTGTGGGCAGGCCCACCGAGTCGGTCACATAGCGGCGGATGTCGATATGGCTGCGCTTTTCCTTGTCTTTGATAAGTTCGGCTACAGTGCATCCATTGTCTTTGGCCATCTGCTCCACAATCTTGTAGCTTTCGGGATGGACGGCACTGTTGTCGAGCGGATTCTTGGCCCCGGGGATCCGGAGAAAACCGGCGCATTGTACAAAGGCGGCAGGTCCGAGTCGGGGCACCTTCTTCAGTTGGGCACGGCTACTGAAAGCACCGTTAGCCTGTCGGTATTCCACGATGTTTCTGGCCAGTGTGGGTCCCAGTCCGCTCACGTAGGTGAGCAGATGCTGGCTGGCCGTGTTCAGGTTGACTCCCACCGAGTTGACACAACTCTCCACGGTCATGTCAAGACTCTTTTTCAGTTTGCCTTGGTCCACGTCATGTTGATACTGTCCCACGCCGATACTTTTTGGGTCAATCTTAACCAGTTCGGCCAAGGGGTCCATCAGTCGTCGGCCGATAGACACGGCTCCCCTTACGGTCACGTCCTCGTCGGGAAACTCGTCGCGTGCCGTTTTGGAGGCTGAATAGACTGAAGCACCGTCCTCACTCACCACAAACTGCTTTACCTCATGGCCGAAGTGAAGCGACTTCAGAAAATCCGCCGTCTCCCTGCTGGCAGTTCCGTTGCCGATGGCCATGGCCTCTATCTGGTAGCGTTCCACCATTTGCTCAATCTGTCGGGCCGCCTGTTCACGCTTGTTTACCGGCGGATGCGGGAAGATGGCCTCATGATGCAGCAAGTTGCCCTGAGCGTCGAGACAAACAATCTTGCATCCCGTACGGAATCCCGGGTCAACCCCCATCACACGTTTCTGTCCCAGCGGGGCCGAGAGCAACAGCTGGCGCAAGTTTTCGGCAAAGACCGTGATGGCCTCCTCATCCGCTTTCTCCTTGCTCAGTGTGGCAAATTCCGTTTCTACGGTCGGTTTGAGCAGTCGCTTGTAAGCATCCTCCACCGCCTCGCTGACCAGTCGGCCACACGGTCCGGCCGTCTTGACAAAGTTGCGTTTCAGCCGTTCGGTGCAATCCTCATCGTTGGCTGAGATGCTCACCCTCAGGATACCCTCGTTCTCGCCCCGGCGCATGGCCAGCAGCCGGTGTGACGAGCATCGGCGCAGCGGTTCAGAGCAGTCGAAGTAGTCGGTATATTTGGCCGCCTCGGGCGTTTCGGCCTTGGCCTTCACCACCTTGCTGGTGATGACCGCCTCCCGCTTGAACACACCACGGAGCTGTTGGCGTGAGCGTTCGTCCTCGCTCACGGTTTCGGCGATGATGTCCTGTGCCCCCTTGAGCGCAGCCTTGACATCCTTCACGTCGCCCTTGACATACTTTCTGGCGGCCGCCTCCGGGTCCTGCTCCCGCTGCATCATGAGGATGAGCGAGAGCGGTTCCAGTCCCTGTTCGCGGGCCACTTGTGCCCTGGTGCGCCGTTTGGGCTTATAGGGCAGATAGATATCCTCCAAGAGCGTGCCGTCCCAGCAGTCGGCTATCCGCTTTTCCAGTTCAGCGGTCATTTTTCCCTGTTCTGTGATGGTCTTGATGACCGTTTCCTTCCGTTTAGCCACCTCCTTCAGCTTGTCGTTCATATCGCTGATGGCGGTTATTTGCACCTCGTCCAGTGCGCCGGTGCGCTCCTTGCGGTAGCGGCTGATGAAAGGAATGGTGCACCCCTCGTCGAGCAAGGTCACCGTACCGTCCACCCCCTTGAGGGGCAGGCCCAGTGCCTTGGCTATAAGGGTGCTGAAAATATGCGTGTCGTTGTTCATTTCTTGTTTTTATTTCTTGTCCAACGCATCTTGAATCATCTGTCGCAGCCCGGCGTAATGAGCCTTGGTGATGGCGTCGCCACCGTTGGCCGAGGCAATCTTGGAGCGGACGGCGCGGAGGAAGCTGTAGAGATAGATGTGGTTGTCGCCGTAAGGTTTTGTGTAATAGGATATGGCCCGGAATACCATCTCGGTTTGCAGGTAGCGGCGGTAGGCCGACACCTTGCCCCCTGCGGCCGCGTCCCTGAACACTATGTTCACCAGGTCATTGATATATTCCAGCGGCTGGTAGCTGTCCTTGGCATAGCTGTAGCGGGCGATAGTGCCAAACAGTGCGGGTGAAGTGAGGGCGGAAGCTGCCGTATTGGCTATCGGCTTGAGCAGGTCGAGCGGAGCCTGGCTGATGCGGTCGATATAAGGTTCGCTCACGAGCCAGGCCGGTTCGGTAAACACGTTGCGGTCCAGATAAGCCAAGGCCTCCTTTTGCTTGGCCTTTGTCTCAGGCTGGTAGACGGCCCCCGGCTCTTCCACACTCTTGTAAGTGGTATACACGCCGCCGATATTTCTAATTACGTGGCCCTCGTAGCGTATGAACTGTCCTACCACACTGTTATAAACGTCTTTCAGGTTGTTGTTCAGGTCGCCCTCCTCGCGGGTCCATTCGGGCAGTGCCTTGACGATGCGTTTCAGGTTTTTGATGCCATATTCGCTGGCCTTCATGGCGTTGTCGCCCAGGTCCTCAATTTGTGCGCGCGGGTCGTTGTCATAGCCCTCTCCGCCAAACCAGTATCGCTGTCCTCCCGTCTTGAGCTTTTCCACGATTTGCTTGTTGAGCACCAG
>CALGHW010000205.1 GCA_937916075.1 uncultured Prevotella sp. | reverse complement strand
AGTTTCAAGTAAATAAAAAGGGTATATTATTGCAGGTGTTTAGCTTTTTTAGTAACTTTGCACCCGTTTTCATCAACAGAACTTATTTCATAGAACAATTAAAATATAGAACAGGAAATCAAGAGCCATGGACGAGGCTAAAAGAAAAGAAAAAGAAAGAATTGTAAGACGGAAACTCGACTTGTTGCTCCGCACGGGCCAGTTGCTCGTGGAGAGCGCCGCCGACACCAGCCGTATTATCCGTAACATGAAGCGCACGGCAGCTTATCTCTGTCTGCCTGAAGAGCATCTGCATATCAACATTACTTACGATATGCTTGAGGTCAATCTCAGTGACAGTGAACACTCATTTTGTAAATTCCAGCGTTGTGACAAGCATGGCATCAACATGACAGCCATTTCGGCTGTGAGCAAGCTCTCCTGGCGAGCCATCAAGGAAGACTATTCGCTCGACCGTTATGAGGAGGAATTGGAAGCCATCCGCAATACCCCCGCAATTACACGCCTTGGCAGGTGGCCATTGGAGCCGGTTTTGCCTGCGGCGGATTTTGTGTGCAGTTCGGTTGCGACTGGCCTGCCTTCTTTTATGCCTCCATTGCGGCCATCCTCGGTTTCCGGTTGCGGGCTTGGCTTAATTCCACGGGGTCGAATGGTTATGTCAATATAGCCATTGCCGCCTGTTTCTCCACCATTCTGGCGTGGCTGTCCACCTTTATTTCCACGCCAGCTTTTGAGTCGGGTTTGCCCGATTGGCTTGTGGCTGTGCTGCACAGCGACACGCGCTGGCATCCGTTGATGGCGTGCGCGCTGTTTATCGTGCCGGGTGTGCCGATTATCAACTTTGTCTGTGATATGATAGAGAATCATTTTGAGATGGGACTCAACCGGGCCATTAACACCGTCTTGATGGTGGCGGCCATGTCGTTTGGCATCTCGTTGGCCATCATGGTGTGTGGCGTGGACAACTTTGCCAAGGACCTGAGCATGACTCCCCACAACAATTACATCAACTATTCGATAGCCGCGGCCATTTCGGCCATGGGCTTCTCGATGATATTCAATATCCCGCGGCGCTTGTTGTGGGTGGTGGCCATCGGTGGCATTATAGCCGTCTGCACCCGTAACTTTGTCAATCTTGGTCCGAGCAACAATAATATAGGTCTTGACATGGGGCTTACGATTGGCTCGCTGGTGGGCTCGCTGCTCATCAGCTGGATATGTGTCAAGTGGACCCACGTGTTCCACACGCCCCATCATTGCCTGTCCATCCCCAGTGTCATCCCGATGATTCCCGGTGTGCTGATGTACCGCTTCCTCTTTGCCTTGATCCAGATGCATGGCATTGTGGGCGAGGTGACCGATGCCGTGCACAATGGCGTGAAGGCGTCGCTGGCCACGATGTGTATCGCCATCGGTGTGGCTGTGCCCAATATTTATGCCCGCAAGTGGCTCATGCCGATGCGCAAGCAGAAGCTGGCCAAACTCATCCAGGAGCGTGAGGAGCGAGGTATCTTCAAGGCCTTCGACGAGTAAGGCGGGCCGGCGGAGATTAAAAATAATAAGGTGCAGACAGAGAATAGTGTAAGACGGTTCTTGCAGATTCTCTGTCTGCACCTTTTTTTCATGAAGTAAGCCCCCTGAAATACAGCTTTATGACAGTGGCTGAACGACAGTGACTGAAAATTTGTCATACATCGTTCTGCTTGTTGACGGCTTGATTGTTGTCAAGCGTGCCAAAATGTCAATGAAGACGTTTTGGCACGCTTTTCGTAAATGGTGGTGGTGAAGGTGGAGGATAATCCGGGTGAAGTTCCGGGATTCGTCCCCCCCCCCCTATAAAATAATGTATAAACAGAAAATTTAAAAATAAAAACGACTATGAACATCAAACCATTAGCAGACAGAGTATTGGTACTCCCTGCACCAGCAGAAGAGAAAATCGGTGGTATCATCATTCCTGACACAGCAAAAGAGAAACCACTGCACGGCACTGTCGTTGCCACAGGCAAGGGCACAAAGGATGAAGAGATGGTTCTCAAAGAGGGCGACGATGTGCTCTATGGCAAATATTCAGGCACAGAGCTTGAATATGAGGGAACCAAGTATCTGATGATGCGTCAGAGCGATGTGCTCGCAGTGATTGAGAAATAACTTGAACATAGAACATAGTAATTTTTAACAAGACAAGAACAAGTATTATGGCTAAAGATATTAAATTCAATATAGATGCACGCGACCTTCTTAAGAAGGGCGTAGACCAGTTGGCTAACGCAGTAAAGGTAACACTCGGCCCGAAGGGACGTAACGTGATTATCGAGAAGAAGTTTGGCGCTCCCCAGATAACCAAGGACGGTGTGACCGTGGCCAAGGAAGTGGAGCTGGAAGACAAATTTGAGAACACAGGCGCACAGCTTGTGAAGAGCGTGGCCAGCAAGACAGGTGATGATGCCGGAGACGGTACAACCACCGCTACCATCCTCACTCAAAGCATTGTCAATGTGGGCCTGAAGAATGTCACCGCCGGTGCTAACCCGATGGACCTCAAGCGTGGTATCGACAAGGCTGTGGCCGCTGTCGTGGACTACATCAAGACACACGCTGAGCAGGTGGACGACAACTACGACAAGATAGAGCAGGTGGCTACCGTCTCAGCCAACAACGACCCTGAGATTGGTAAGCTCATTGCCGACGCCATGCGCAAGGTAAGCAAGGATGGAGTCATCACTATCGAGGAGAGCAAGAGCCGTGACACCTATATCAATGTGGTAGAGGGTATGCAGTTTGACCGTGGCTATCTGAGTGGCTATTTCGTGACCGACGCTGATAAGATGGAGTGCGTGGTGGACAATCCTTACATCCTCATCTATGACAAGAAGATTAGCAATGTGAAGGACTTCCTGCCTATCCTGCAGCCTGCCGCCGAGAGCGGACGCCCATTGCTCGTCATCGCAGAGGACGTGGACTCAGAGGCTCTGACCACACTCGTTGTCAATCGTCTGCGTGGCGGTTTGAAGATTTGCGCCGTCAAGGCTCCAGGCTTCGGTGACCGTCGCAAGGCTATGCTCGAGGATATCGCCATCCTGACCGGTGGTGTGGTTATCAGCGAGGAGAAGGGCTTGAAGCTGGAGCAGGCTACCCTGGAGATGCTGGGTACCTGTGACAAGGTGACCGTGACGAAGGACAACA
>CALGHW010000204.1 GCA_937916075.1 uncultured Prevotella sp. | reverse complement strand
TGTGGGAAGACGCCTCACTGACCCAGATTCCCGATTTAGACTAAAAAGACGTTATGGACAAAAAGAATCAGAACAATCCCCAAAAGAACATGCCCAGGTTCAATATGGCGTGGATTTACGTGATCGCACTGGTCATTCTCTTCGGTGTGTTTATCACCAACGGAGGCAGCAACTCCAGCGCCACGACCGAAACATCCTACTCACAATTCAAAACCATGGTGATGAAAGGCTATGCCTCCAAGGTGGTGGTCAACAAGGAGCAGAACACCCTGCTCATGTATGTCAAGCCAGAGTACATCCGCGACGTGTTCCAGAAAGGAGCCGACCAAATGGGGCCCGAACCGGCCGTCAAGGTTGAGTTCGGATCGGTCGACCAGGTAGAACAGTTTGTCAACCAAGCGCGCCAACAAAAAGTATTCTCCGGTGACTACAGCTATGACAACAAGAAAGACAACGACATGTTCACCATGATTGTCTACAACTTGTTGCCCATCGTGTTTATCGTGGCCATCTGGATATTCTTCATGCGCCGCATGAGCGGAGGCATGGGCAGCGGAGGAGCCGGCGGAGTGTTCAACGTGGGCAAGAGCAAGGCCAAGATGTATGAGAAGGGAGGCGACCTACACATCACATTCAAGGACGTGGCCGGACAAGCTGGAGCCAAACAGGAAGTACAGGAAATTGTAGACTTCCTGAAAAACCCGCAGAAATACACCGAACTGGGTGGCAAGATACCCAAAGGAGCCCTCTTGGTAGGACCTCCTGGAACGGGAAAGACCCTGCTGGCCAAAGCGGTAGCAGGAGAGGCTGGTGTGCCCTTTTTCTCGATGAGCGGATCCGACTTTGTGGAAATGTTTGTGGGTGTGGGCGCAAGCCGTGTACGCGACCTGTTCAGACAGGCCAAGGAAAAATCACCTTGCATCATCTTCATCGACGAGATTGACGCCGTGGGACGGGCCCGCAGCAAAAACCCTGCCATGGGCGGAAACGACGAGCGAGAGAACACGCTCAACGCCCTGCTCACTGAGATGGACGGCTTCGGCACCAACAGCGGTGTCATCATTCTGGCCGCCACCAACCGGGCCGACATGCTCGACTCGGCACTGCTCCGAGCCGGACGCTTTGACCGGCAAATCTATGTTGACCTGCCTGACCTCAACGAGCGACGGGAGGTTTTCAAGGTACACCTCAAGCCGGTCAAGACCGACTCTTCAGTAGATATCGACTTCCTTGCCCGACAGACACCAGGATTCTCGGGAGCTGACATTGCCAATGTGTGCAACGAGGCAGCACTGATAGCCGCACGCCACAACAGCAAGTCCGTGGGCAAACAGGACTTTCTGGATGCCGTAGACCGCATCATCGGCGGACTGGAGAAGAAGACTAAAATCATGACCGACGACGAGAAGCGGGCCATCGCCATCCATGAGGCCGGACACGCCACCATCTCGTGGTTTACAGAGCACGCCAACCCGCTGGTCAAGGTGAGCATCGTACCACGTGGCCGATCATTGGGCGCCGCTTGGTATCTGCCCGAGGAGCGGGCCATCACCACCAAGGAGGAAATGCTCGACGAGATGTGCGCCACCTTGGGCGGACGCGCTGCCGAAGAATTATTCATCGGCCGGATTTCCACCGGTGCCATGAATGACCTGGAACGAGTCACCAAGAGCGCATACGGCATGATAGCATACGCCGGCATGAGCGACCGGTTGCCCAATATCTGCTATTATAACAACAATGAGTACAACTTCCAACGGCCCTACTCCGAGACAACGGCCAAGATTATGGACGACGAGGTGCTCAAGATGATCAACGAGCAGTATGAAAGAGCCAAGAATATCTTGACCGAGCACAAGGATGGACACGCCCAGCTGGCCCAGCTGCTGGTAGAACGGGAGGTAATCTTCGCCGAGGACGTGGAAAAGATTTTCGGCAAGCGCCCATGGGCCAGCCGCGCGGAAGAGCTGCTGGAGGCACAACAGAAGGCACAGGCAGAAGCCATGGCCGAACGGCGTGCCAAAGAACTGGAAGCGCAGGCTGCAGCCAACAAACCGACTGACGCAGATACCGACACCACAAGAGACGAGGCCGACAAGACCGACAACGACAACAACAACCCCGAAAAAAACAACGCCAAATGAAAAACTTCATCATCCGCTCCATCACAGGCGTCATCTTTGTGACGGCCATCGTGGTATGTTTTCTCAACCCCGTGGCCATGGCGTTTCTTTTTGCCCTTGCCACCGGACTGTCGGTATGGGAGTTCACCGGACTGGTCAACCAGCGTGAGGGTGTGGACACCAACCGCTTCATCTGTACCGTGGCCGGTGTCTATCTCTTCTTTGCCATCACGGGCTTTGTAAGCGGCCAGACTCCGTCTACCGTGTTTATCCCCTACCTCGTCACCCTCATCTATCTGATGGTGGCCGAGTTGTATGCCAAAAATCCAGACCCTATCCACACCTGGTCCTACACCATGATGAGCCAGCTCTACGTGGCCTTGCCCTTCTCGATGATCAGCGTGCTGGCTTTCCGGTCTACCCCTGAAGGCGTGGTCTATACCTACCTCATGCCCCTGAGCGTGTTTGTCTTCCTGTGGCTCAACGATTCTGGAGCCTACTGCTGTGGCTCTCTGCTGGGACGCCACAAGCTCTTTCCCCGCATCAGTCCGGGCAAGAGCTGGGAGGGCTCCATCGGAGGTGCCGTCGTGGTAGAAATTGCGGCTGCCGCCATTGGTTACTTCGCCGAACAGTATGGGGTGAATGACCTGCAACTCAGCATCTTCGAATGGATGGGACTCGGCCTGGTGGTTGTCGTGTTCGGAACCTGGGGCGACCTGGTGGAAAGTCTCTTCAAGCGTACCATCGGCATCAAGGACAGCGGTAATATCCTGCCCGGACACGGTGGTATGCTCGACCGTTTCGACTCCACCCAGTTGGCTTTCCCCGCCGCCGTGGTATACCTGTATACGCTGACTCTTATCTAATTACACAAGCGCCTTTGCGCGACCGACATCAAAAGAAAGTGTGCCGGAAGTTTTGCAAATCTCCATTGAGGAGATGTCCGCAAAACTTCCGGCACACTTTCTTTTATGGACGAACATCCAGAAGAGAAGTTTCAGTCCTTCCTTTTGTTCTTCATGGCCATCAGCGAACCACTACTTTGCGCTTACCCTGGATATACAATCCTGCCGGCAATCCCTTCACGTCCCTGGCCACCTTCTGGCCGGCCATATTGAAGACGCTGCGGTCGGCAGTTTCCTCCCGACAGACAGTATTCACACCCGTAGCTCCCCTCTTGTCAAGGGTCACATTATCAAATCCGATGATTTTTTCCGAACCCGACGAGGTATGAACAGCCGACAGCGAGACAGTGGTGGAAGCTTTGCCGTCCGACGTAAAATCAACCGACACTTGCTGCCAAGCCTCCTGATTGGTCAAAGCTGGAGCTTTGACCGTCACACCGCCTTCGGTAGCTACGCTGACCACGATGTCACCGCCCAGTCCCGACTTCCATACGTCGGCCGTCAAGGTATAGTCACCTGCAGGCAGACACAGTTCTTGAAGGAGAGTCAATGTCGGGGTGCCCCAGTTCTGCCTAATCCAGTAAGTCTGCTTGCTGCTGGCCGACGGAGCCGGTCTTGAGGCGAAGAAGTTACTGAAATATAAATCACCCGCTTTCAGAGCTGTCAGGTCGTTCTCGTTGCCGTCAGTATAGTCTACAGTCCAGCCAGTAGGCTGGTAGATGGCGCGGTCGGCCTTGACACCGCTGGCTGAATATACCGAGTATGCCCCTTCGAAGTCACCATTCTGCAAGGCTGCGGGCAACTCTTTCTCCACATACGCAAGTCCCTGAAGCTGGCAAATCTCCTTCCGGCTCAAATCGATATCATAAAAGCGGAAGTTGGATATCAGCCCCTGGAAGTCGGCATTGTCGTTGGCATACTGACTGTCCCACCACTGGGTGCGGCCGATATAATTGCGGCTGTCGGCGGCCGTCTCGACAAGCTGCCATGGCTCGGCCTGACAAGCAGTGCCTGACGCTACCTCCTCGCCGTCAATAAAGATACGGGTGGTATGGGTCTCTGCATCAAACGTCACGGCCAGACAGTAGTCCTTGCCCACTGAGAGCTGTCGGGAAGCGTTGACCATGGCCGTGGCGCCTCCCTGATATTTGATACCTGCTGAGAGCGGATTGGCCCGCAGGAAAAGGCTGTTGGCCGAGCCGGCCCCGAAGTCATACAGGCGCGGCTGCAGACTGAGCGACTTGGCATTGACCTTCATCAAGGCCGTATAGGAGCGCAGCCCGGAGAGCAGTCCCTCGGGCACCGTCTCATACCGGTTGGAAGAAAATCCCGTCGAAGTGTTGGCCGTGAGGTCAATCTCATCGTAAGCGGCCTTCAAATTCTTTTCTATCTGCCGAGGAGCCACCGTGATTTCAAACGTCCGCTTGCTGGCTGAGGGGCCACTGCCGAGCGTGGCTGAAAGCGCCACCTCCACAGCCTGGTCCTGTGGGTGCACGATTCCATCATTAGCCAACACATCCTCACGGTCGGATGTCCAGGTGACAGTCTGTCCGTCCACGCCCGTTGTGGGCAGCACGATGTCGGTATACACCGTATCCGGCAGACTGATACGCTCCAGACAGTCATTCCCCATCAAGGCACGCACCGCATACTGGTCGAGCGACTCGTCGTAGGCCCGCACGCTGTTCAGCAAGCCCGTGAAGCCACCCACCTCAACCGGTCCGAGCGAGAGTGTATCATCGAGATCTATACGCTGGTCAATCCATCCGTTACGGTATACGGTGAGTGTCTTGCCATCGTAAGTGAGGGCCGTGGCAAAGTCCTTCAACTTGGTGAGATACCACTTACCGTCAGTACCCGACGCATTGGAGGCCCAGGCGTCTGACGTGCCGAGCACATTCTGGCTACTGTATATTCTGTCACCTATCTTTATATAAGGCTTCATCATCGTCTTGTCCACGCCATATTCAAGATTGCCCATCGTCAGCATCGTCCCGCCATAGGCACTCTCACTGAGTTGCCAGTCGGCCAGGAGTGTGAAGTGAGGAGCACTCGCCAACGCATAGCGACAAGTCTGGCCTGGGGTGACGGTATGCCGAGTATTGTCGGTCAGCACCGGTGCCAAGGTGGGGATAGCGGGCGTGGCGGGCGTGAAGTCGCCCATCAGCGCTGTGGGATAGCCCTTGGGGTAATTCTTGCTGACTATCCAGTAATAATAGTCACCATTCATCCAGCAGAGGCGCAGCTTCTTGCCGGCCGAACCGGGCAGGATAAAGGGGCGCACATTGTTTTTTGCCGAATTACGGGTGACGGGAGTCTTGTCGGTCACCCGTCCGTCACCGTCCACCGTATATTTCCATATCTCATACACCTTCTGTCCCGTCACGTCATGGGGCGTGGGAACAGAGAGATATACGTGGCTCACGGTGTCGGGGTCTATGGCCATGCCACCGCTGTAACACAGTTCTGTGTTGGAACTGTGGAAGCGTCCGCCACCATTGGCCAGGTCAGTAAGTTTCCACTGCTGTCCGTTCCAACGGGCATAATAATACTCGTGTGAACTTTTGTCGTTGGAGATGCGCACCATAGCCACTACAGGATTATCATCCTTGTCGAGCGTGATTTGCCACACCCAGTCGCGATAGGCTGTCGGCGCGTCTATCAGCGTGGCAGCATACTTGGACTTATAGCTGTCGGTCTTGCTGACATTAAACTTGCCTTTGGCTATCGTGCTGAGCACGTTGCCCTTAAGGTCGCACAGCTGCGGACTAGTGGTCACCGTGCCGTCGGCCGCCTTCTTGGCATTGATGTTGATGACATTGAAGTAGAGCCAGTTGGGATACTCGTTGTCGGGATGTCCGGTGGTATACGACACATAGATTTTGTCCTTGCCGTTGCTCTGGTATTTGGCATAGGGGCGCGCGCCGGTAGACTGCACCATCTGGTAAGGGCCATAGGCTATCTTCACGTCGTCGTTTTGGTCCGGCATGGTAAGCTTGGCGATTGTGGGATGCCATCCGATGCCACGCCAGCAGAGATAGATATGGTCGGGATCATCGCTGAGGATAAAGGGCGACGGATAGGTGGTATTGTTGGCCACCACTATCTTCTTCTCCTCGCCCAGCCGGGTGATGTCACCCGGCACGGTAGAGATGCGGTAGTAGAAGCACGACTCGTCAGTATGGCGCGTGTAGAAAGCCATAATACGGCCGTCGGGCAAGGCCAGGAAGGTGGGGTTGTCGTGGTCATCGGGCTGGAAGTAGGAGCGCATGAGCACATCCTGCTGCCGGTCGCCATCAAACATGGATGCCTTGATGTTACCGTGGACATCAATATAGCCCACATAAGCAGCGTCCACCTTGCCGTCCTTACTGGTGTAATGCATGGCCCGGGGGTCGGCAAACCAGCACCAGGCGCCTTCGGCCGCAATGGTCGAACCGCTGTAAGTGGTAGCATCTTGGGCCATGGCCGGCTGCTGGACGAGCAGAAGGCTCAACGAGGCGGCCGCCTGCCACAGTCTTTCTCTCAGTAGATTTTTTTTCATTTGATTCTTCATTAATAGTTGGTTGTATCGTTTTCTTAGTTAGAAGTCATTGTCGGCAGGCACTCCAGACCAGAACAAATGCCCGCTCCCGATTTTTTTCATTCTGTCACAAGTTGTGCAAATTTACAAAAAAAGGCCGATATACCCATCGATAATACCTAAAAATAACATTCTACAATAGTCTGCCTCGGTATGTTCACCATGCTTCCGCAAGGCCATCTTGTCAGATATTCTGTCAAACAGACATTATTGATGTGCACGCACACAACAAAAGACTGTCATTTCTTGACCCATATCAAATATTCGGGTTTAAAGGGTCTAAAATCACAAAAGAGCTTGGTTTATGGAGGGATTCTTGTTACCTTTGCAGTGTAAAAAGATTAAGGATAACAATTAAAGTAAGAAAGGAACAAAATTATGACAATGTTTGGATTTATGACACTTTGTGTAGCAGCTTTTGCAGTAGCAGCAACATTAGGTATTTACATCGACCTGAAGGTTGAGGGCAACAAGTAAGCCTCAAAGACCTTTCGGGTTAAAACTTGAAGAGAATCAACGTTTTTAACTTTTATAATTAAGAAACCGGACGGCAAGACGCGAATGCATCTTGCCGTCCGGTTTTCTTTTTGTCCGAATGTCAAGCAGCTTTCCACGCCACCGATATTTCCAGGCCACCTGCAAAAGTGTGTGGACATGCCCCTAATATCATTTCAGCTTTTAACTCGCTGACGGAATTTAAGTAACCATAAGGGCTACGTTAGCCCTACAAATGCCCAACCTTAGAGCCGGTCACCTTGGTGGTCGGTACCGCTCACCTTGGTGACCCGCACCGCTCACCTTGGTGACCCGCACCGCTCACCTTGGTGACCCGCACCGCTCACCTTGGTGACCGGCTCTAAAATGACCAACAAAGCAGGCTAAACTGGACTCTTCTTGGTCATGAAGAAGACAGAATCTCATTTTACAAAAAAAGGGTTAACCGAACTTCTGTATATTCCACCAACAAGTAAAATAATCATAAGATTGTCACACACACACTTTTGCAGGTGGCCCAATTCATCTTCCCTCTTGCCGCAATAGTTTAATCATCAGCGCTGCGGCATGGTCGGGAGCTCCCAGTTTGCCCAAACGGCGATGCACGTCAGCATAACCGTCCAGCATCAGGGTGCGCAGCGGACCGCCCGGCAAAATGAGCGCCAACTCCTTACGGATATGGGCCTCTGTGAAACTGTCGGCCACCAGCTCCTTGACCACTTCACGGTCGGCAATCAGATTGACCAGCGAAACATATTTCACCTTGAGTATATGCTTGCGAAGAAAGGATACGAGCTTAGGAAGTATCGTATTGTAGCACACCACCTGGGGCACATCGAAGAGAGCCGTCTCCAGTGTGGCCGTACCGCTGGTGACCAAGGCAGCCGAGGCATGCGCCAGAAGCGGATAGGTGTCATTGTCAACGAGTGTCACACCCGTCCCGTGCAGGAACTGGCGATAAAAGCCGCTGTCCACACCCGGAGCGCCGGCCAACACCATCTGATAGCCGTCAAACTGTCGCGCCGCCGCTATCATGGCGGACAGGTTCTTGCGGATTTCCTGCAAGCGGCTGCCCGCCAAAAGAGCGATAACCGGCCGGTGGTCAAGCTGATGGCGACGGGCAAATTCTTCCCACGACTCATGATAGTCCTGGCGGAACCGGGCCACCTCGTCGGCCGTGGGGTTGCCCACATAATGGATGGGATAATGATGTTTCTGCTCGAAAAAAGGTATCTCGAAAGGCAGGATGGAGAACAGCTCCGCCACGTCACGGCGTATGTTCTTGATGCGATACTCCTTCCAGGCCCATATCTTGGGCGAGATATAATAGTACACGGGGATGTCGGTATGCGCCTTCACATACTGGGCGATGTTGAGATTGAAGCCAGGATAATCCACCAGGATAACCACATCAGGATGCCACCTGACAATGTCACGCTTGCACATCCTCATGTTGCGCAAGATAGTACGCAAGTGGAGCGCCACAGACACAATACCCATATAGGCCAACTCGCGGTAGTGGCGCACCCGGGTGCCGCCGACCGCCGCCATGAGGTCGCCGCCAAAAAATCTGAACTGCGCCTCACGGTCCCTGTCTTTCAGCGACTGCATCAGGTGGGAGGCGTGGAGGTCGCCACTGGCCTCGCCAGCTATCAAATAGTATTTCATCCGAGCTTCCAGTCTTTCATTTGTTCAATCATTTCATAACTTGTCACATCCACCTGGGTGGGGGTGATAGCCACATAACCATGCGTCAAGGCCCAGTTGTCCGTATCGTCGGCCGCAGGCTCGTCGTTGATATATTCGCCCGTCATCCAATAATAGTCGTATCCCCTGGGATGGCGGCAGCGAACAACTTCATTAGTCCATGTTCCACGGGCCATTCGCGCCACTTTCACACCTTTAAACGTTTGGCCAAGCGGGAAATTCACATTCAGACAAACACCCTTCGGAAGTCCATCGTCAAGGACACGTTTTGTAATTTGTTTTACTATGGTTTCCAAGGGAGTAAAGTCAGCGTCATCCCGATGGTCACACAGCGAGAAAGCCACCGAGGGAATATACTTCATACAACCCTCCATCGTCACGCCCATGGTACCTGAATAATGGGTGTTGACCGAGGCATTGTCGCCATGATTGATTCCCCCGATAACCATGTCGGGCCGACGGTCGGCACAGAGCTGGCTGAGCGCCACCTTCACACAGTCCACCGGCGTGCCACTGCACGACCATATCTCTACCCCCTCCCACCGTTTGCGGAGTTTGAGCCGCAGAGGCGTGGTGGCCGAGAAGGCACACGAGAAACCACTCCGGGCCGACTCGGGCGCACAGACAATCAAATCAGCCAAGCCGGAAACCATGTCAATCAGCGAGCGAAGCCCCTTGGCATGGTAGCCATCGTCGTTTGAAATTAGTATTAAAGGTCTTTTATTTTCCATAAAAATGATATTGTTTCGAGTGCAAAAATACGAAAAAAGGTTTATATATAGCGGTTTCTCGCATAAAATATGTAACTTTGCAAACCAAACTGAACATTGGTAAAACCGTTTGGCAACATCATTCATGGGAAAGACAATAGCATTAGCAAATCAAAAAGGCGGCGTGGGAAAGACCACGACCACCATCAACTTAGCTGCCTCGCTGGCCACACTGGAGAAGAATGTGCTGGTGGTCGACGCCGACCCGCAGGCCAACGCCTCAAGCGGACTGGGTGTAGACATCAAGCAGGTGGACTGCTCGCTCTACGAGTGCATTATCGACCATGCCGATGTGCGCGACGCCATCTATACCACCGACATCGACGGACTGGACATCATCCCCAGCCATATCGACCTCGTGGGAGCGGAGATTGAAATGCTCAACCTGCCCAACAGAGAGAAAATCCTGAAGAACATGCTGGCCCCCATCAAGGCCGACTATGACTATATCCTGATAGACTGCAGCCCATCGCTCGGCCTCATCACGGTCAACTCGCTGACCGCAGCCGACTCGGTCATCATCCCCGTACAGTGTGAATACTTTGCCCTGGAGGGTATCAGCAAGTTGCTCAACACCATCAAAATCATCAAGAACAAGCTCAATACGGGACTGGAAATCGAGGGTTTCCTGCTCACCATGTATGACTCGCGCCTCCGACTGGCCAATCAGATATACGACGAGGTGAAACGCCACTTCCAGGAACTGGTGTTCAAGACCGTCATCCAGCGCAACGTGAAGCTGAGCGAAAGCCCCAGCCACGGACTGCCGGTCATTCTCTACGACGCTGACTCGACAGGCAGCAAAAACCACCTGGCGCTGGCCAAGGAGATTATCAACAAAAACAAGTAGCAGACTATGGCAGTACACAAGAAATATGACAGAAACGTGCTGGGACGCGGACTCGACGACATCGGCAACGGACGCGGACTTGACGCACTGATAGATACCGGCGACGTGCGCACGCAAGGCTCGTCGAACCTCTGCGAGATTCCGCTCAGCCAGATTGAGCCCAACCCCAACCAGCCCCGACGCGAATTTGACGAGGAGGCCATGCAGGATCTGGCCAACAGCATACGCGAGATAGGAATCATCCAGCCAGTGACGCTGCGACAGATTGCTCCCGAGCGCTACCAGATTATCGCCGGCGAGCGACGCTGGCGGGCCTCACACCTGGCCGGACTGCCCACCATTCCCGCTTATATCCGCACCGTTGAAGACGAGAACGTGATGGAGCTGGCACTGGTGGAGAACATCCAGCGTGAAGACCTCAACGCCATCGAGATAGCACTGGCCTACGAGCACCTGTCGGAAACAACGGGCATGACACAGGAAAAAATAGCCGAGCGCGTGGGCAAAAGCCGCGCGGCTGTAACAAACTATATGCGGCTGCTCAAATTGCCGGCACAAGTGCAAATGGCTCTGAAGAACAAGGAGATAGACATGGGCCACGCACGGGCATTGCTGTCCATAGAAAGCCCGAGCGTGCAAATCAAGCTGTTCATGGAGATACAAAAGCATGGATACTCGGTGCGCAAAGTGGAAGAGATGGCACAAATGCTCAAATATGGCGAGGACGTGCAGACGGCCAAGAAGAAAATTACCGCAAAGGCACAGATGCCCGAAGAGTTCAACCTGCTGAAGGACCGCCTGTCGAGCTTCTTCCAGACCAAGGTGCAAATGTCGTGCTCGGCCAAGGGCAAGGGAAAAATAAGCATCCCTTTCGCCAATGAGGAAGAACTGGAGAAAATCATGAGCGCACTCGACGGCGTGAACAATAAACAATAGGGAAGGAAGCTGGCTTTGAAACGCATCAAGACAATACTCAACGCAAGGACACTGGCAATAGGTTGCATGCTGACGGCCGGATGCTTGCGTATGTCCGCACAGGCGGCTCCACTCACAGACCAGCCCCCTGCCGACAGCCTCACGCTGGCACTGGCCAAGGCCGACTCTCTGATGAAGGGCGACACGCTCCAACTGGCCACCACCGACAATCCGGGGCGCAAGACAAAGAAAAAGACCGACTGGACAACATGGCAACCCAACCCGCAAAGAGCCATGTGGCTGGCCATCGTGCTGCCCGGAGGCGGACAGATATACAACCGGAAATACTGGAAGTTGCCCATTATCTATGGCGGCATGATGGGATGTCTCTATGCCATGAACTGGAACAACATGATGTACCGAGACTACTCACAAGCCTACCTGGACATCATGGACGACGACCCCACCACGCAGAGCTACAACCAATTTCTGCACCTGGGAAAACAGATTGACAACTCCAACCGAGAACGCTACAAAGAGATATTCAAAAGCCGCAAGGATAAGTTCAGACGGTGGCGCGACTTGAGCTTCTTCTGCCTGATTGGCGTCTATGCCTTCTCGGTCATCGATGCGTATGTGGATGCTGAACTCTCGCAGTTTGACATATCCAAGGACCTCAGTCTCAAGGTGGAGCCCACCATCATCAACAACCCGCTCGGAGGCAACCGGCTGGAAGCATCGTCAGCCGGCGTGCAACTAAAACTGAAATTCTAAGTAAGACGAACAAAACATATTAATAATCATAAATGAACAAGAAAATATTATGCCTCGTGGCTTCCATGCTATTTGCCGGCAACTGCGTGATGCAGGCTCAGAACGACAATGACAATGACGGAGATGACGACGAGATAACCGTAACAGACAACAAGGGAAATGAAGAGGTCATTGAGTTTCCAGAAGCCATGACCTATGACTTGGACAGCTTGATGAACCTCTATATGTCAAAAACATACCTGAAGGAGGACAATGACTGCCACATGAAGGACATCAATCCGGTGTTCTCCAAAGAGGTGTATGTGGACCGGCTGAGCCGCATACCCACCATCATCGAAATGCCTTACAACGAAGTGGTGCAAAAATTCATTGACCGCTACAGCGGACGCCTGCGCCAGTCGGTCAGCTATATGCTTGGCGCATCCAACTTTTACATCCCCATCTTCGAGGAAGCGCTCGAAGCTTACAATATCCCGCTCGAGCTGAAATACCTGCCTGTCATCGAGTCGGCCCTCAACCCCAATGCCGTGTCCAGAGTGGGTGCCACAGGCCTGTGGCAGTTTATGCTGCCTACAGCCAAGCGCTACGGACTGACCATCAACTCACTGGTAGACGAACGGCGCGACCCCATCAAGGCTTCTTACGCCGCCGCCCACTACCTGAGCGACCTCTATAAGGTATTCGGCGACTGGAACCTGGTCATCGCCGCCTACAACTGCGGGCCCGACCAAGTGAACAAGGCTATCCACCGCTCCAAAGGCGAAAAAGACTACTGGCAGATTTATCCCTATCTGCCTAAGGAAACGCGCGGATATGTACCGGCCTTCATCGCCGCCAACTATATCATGACCTACTACTGCGACCACAACATCTGTCCGATGACCACCAGTCTGCCCGCCAAGACCGACACCGTGGTGGTCAACCGAGACATACACATGGAGCAGATAGCCGCCGTTTGCGGCATGGACATCGAGCAGCTCAAGGCTCTCAACCCGGCCTACCGGCGCAACGTCATTCCCGGAAACACAGAGCCGTCCATCATCCGCCTGCCACAGACCGAAGTGGGCAAGTTTATCGACAACCAGGACTCTATATACAATTACCGCACGGACGAGTTGCTCTCCAAGCGCACCGAGGTGGAAGTGAACGACGAACAACCCACCTTCGTGAGCCGGAGCTCGCGCCATTCTTCCACCCGCAACAGCAGGACCACCCGAAGCAGCAAGAGCGGAAAAAACAGCCGCAGCAGCAAGAAGTCGAAGAAGAAAAACTCACGCTCGGCAAGCATCACCGTGAAAAGCGGCATGACACTCTCCGAGATAGCCCGCAAGAACGGCACCACCGTGAAAAAGCTACGAAAGCTCAACGGCATCAAGGGCTCCAACATCAGGGCCGGGAAAAAGCTTAAAGTAAAATAACGACATACAGACCACATCCCTACTCCTGGCACGGACAGGAGCGGGGATGTCTTGTTTTCTAATCATACCTTATTACATTATAGGAGGAACGACTATGGACGACGATCAGATGAAGCGCGAAGCCGCAGACGACAAGATGATAAACGATGCTTTTCAGCATCTGCTGGACACCTATCTCGCATCAAGACACCGCAAGAAGGTGGACATCATCACCAAGGCATTCAACTTTGCCAGACAGGCCCACAAGGGAGTGAGACGACTCTCCGGTGAGCCGTATATCATGCACCCTATCGCCGTGGCACAGATAGCCTGCGAGGAGGTGGGACTGGGGTCCACCAGCATCTGTGCGGCCCTGTTGCACGACGTGGTGGAAGACACGGACTACACCACCGAGGACATAGAGAATATCTTTGGTCCCAAAATCGCACAGATAGTGGACGGACTGACGAAAATCAGCGGTGGCATCTTCGGCGACCAGGCCTCGGCACAGGCCGAGAACTTCAAGAAGCTGTTGCTCACCATGAGCGACGACATACGCGTCATACTCATCAAAATATGCGACCGCCTGCATAACATGCGCACCCTGGCCAGCCAACCGGCCAACAAGCAATACAAGATTGCCGGCGAGACACTCTACATCTATGCGCCTCTGGCCAACCGACTGGGACTGAACAAAATCAAGACCGAACTGGAAGACCTCAGCTTCCGCTATGAGCATCCCGACGCCTATGCCTCCATCGAGAGCAAGCTGGCCTCAACACAGGCTTCACGCCACACGCTGTTTGACCAGTTTACTACTCCCATTGAGAAGGCGCTCGACAAGATGGGCATCCAGTATGTCATCAAGGAAAGGGTGAAGAGCCCCTACTCTATCTGGAACAAGATGCAAAACAAGCACGTCACGTTTGAGGAAATTTACGATATCCTGGCCGTGCGCATCATCTTCACCCCCAAAGACCGGGCCAACGAAATCAACGAGTGCTTCAACATCTACGTGGCCATCAGCAAGATATACAAGTCGCACCCCGACCGGCTGCGCGACTGGCTCAACCACCCGAAAGCCAACGGCTACCAAGCACTTCATGTCACACTGATGTCGAAACAAGGACGGTGGATTGAAGTTCAGATACGCTCTGACCGCATGGACGAGGTAGCCGAACAGGGCTTTGCCGCCCATTGGAAATACAAGGAAGCCGAAAACGGCGGCGACGGGGCCAGCGACAACGACAATGAGCTGAATGACTGGCTGCACACCATCAAGGAAATTCTGGACGACCCCCAACCCGACGCCATGGACTTCCTCGACGCCATCAAGCTCAACCTGTTCTCGTCAGAGATATTCGTATTCACGCCCAAAGGCGAAATCAAGACAATGCCGGCCGGATGCACGGCACTCGACTTCGCCTTCTCCATACACACCTTCCTCGGAAGCCACTGCATCGGTGCCAAGGTAAACCACAAACTGGTGCCGCTGAGCCACAAGCTGAAGAGTGGCGACCAGGTGGAAATACTCACGTCGAAGTCACAACACGTGCAACCCTCTTGGATCAACTTCGCATCCACAGCCAAGGCCAAGGCCAAGATACAGGCCATCCTGCGACGCGAGGGGCGCGAAATACAGAAGCAAGGCGAAGAGGTGCTCAACGCCTTTCTCAAACAGAACGACATCACACCAACCAACAGCACCATCGACCAGCTGGCTACTTTCCACGACGTGGAAAAGCGGGAAGACTTCCTGCAGGCACTCGGTGAGAAGACCATCATCCTGGGCGAAAAGGATATCGACGAGCTGAACGGCAAAAAGCCCAAAGAGGTGAAAGGCTGGCGGAAGTTTGTGCCTTTCCTCAAGTCCAATAAGGAGAAGAAGGAAGAGGAGACTTCCTCCGAACTCTTTGTGGTGCCCGACAAGTTCAACCGCAAAAAGCCTGTGTTTGTCACCGACGCCAACATCAAGCAATACAAATTTATGCACTGTTGCCACCCCATCCCGGGCGACGACATTTTAGGCTTCATCGACAACAAGAAGCAGATAGAAATCCACAAGCGGTCGTGCCCAGTGGCCACCAAGCTGAAGTCAAGCTACGGCAACCGTATCCTCGATGCCAAATGGGACATGCACCGCAAAGTGTTCTTCGACGCCACGGTACAGATGCAAGGCACCGACCGCATCGGACTGCTCAACGAGGTGACCCAAATCATCTCCAACCAAATGAATGTGAACATCCACAAGGTGACCATCACCTGCGACGAGGGCATCTTCAACGGATCGCTTGAACTGCGCGTACACGACAGGGAGGATGTCCAGTCTATCGTGGAAAGCCTCAGAAAGGTAGACGGCATACAGGAGGTGTCACAAATCAGATAAAATCCGGGAGGGACTTTTCCGCAAGCATACTATACTAATCACTATACCATTATGAAACAAATACTAACTATCCTCATGCTGGCCTTGTCGCTGACCACAGCCCACGCCGCCAGCAAGTATGACAACCCGGACACCATCGTGGTGGCACGCGACGGCACGGGCACATTCAGAAACCTCAGCGAGGCTATCGAAGTGTGCCGGGCCTTCATGGACTACCACAAGGTCATCTATGTGAAACGAGGCGTGTACAAAGAGAAAATCGTGGTGCCACAGTGGCTCACCAACATTGAAATCTGTGGCGAAGACCGCGACAACACCATCATCACCTATAATGACCATGCCAACATCAAACTGCCAGGGACAGACCGGGGAATGGGCACCTTCCGCACCTATACCGTCAAGGTACAAGGCAGCAGCATCACCTTCAAAAACATTACCATCGAGAACAACTCGGCACGCCTGGGACAGGCCGTAGCTCTGCACACGGAAGGCGACCGGCTGCTGTTTGTCAACTGCCGGTTCTTGGGCCATCAGGACACCATCTACACGGGTAATGCCGGATGCCGCCACTACTTCAAGGACTGCTATATCGAGGGTACCACCGACTTTATCTTCGGACCGGCTACAGCCTGGTTTGAGGGATGCACCATACACAGCAAGGCCAACTCGTATATCACGGCCGCCTCGACACCCAAAGACCAGCCCTATGGCTATATCTTCAACAACTGTCACCTGACAGCGGCTCCCGGCATCACCAAGGTGTATCTGGGCCGGCCCTGGCGCGACTATGGCTATACGCTCTTCATGCACTGCGACATGGACAGCCACATTCGCCCTGAAGGATGGCACCACTGGCAAAAAGAGCGCGAACAGACCGCACGCTATATGGAATACGAGAACCGTGGAGCTGGCGCGGACAACGCCAAACGTGTGGCATGGAGCCGGCAGCTTACCAAAAAGGAAGCTGCTAAAATCACACCGAAACAGGTGTTCACCATCAGCGACACGTGGACGCCCGCACTCTAAAGCCCATCCGCCTTTAGCCTGCGGAAAAAAGAGTGAAAGAAGTAAAAATGAAGAATCTCAGTAATCGGACAATCAATGTCACCTTAGGCACGGCCGCAGCCATCCTGGCGCTGCTGTGCATCTTGAGCATAGCCAGTCCTATGCAGTTTGAACGTGAGAAGACACAACGCGAAGCGGTTGTCAAGCAGCACTTGTTGCTCATCCGTTCTGCCGAGAACCGCTATATGCGCCGCCACGGACAATATACGGGCTCACTGGACTCACTCGTTGCCAACGGGCTCCTGGCCGACTCGCTGCGCTATATCCCGTACAGCAACGGCAAGCAGTTTGAGATAGAGACATCGTCCAGCATATCCGCCTCCGGCAAGGCCCAACCGCTCATGGTATGCAGCGCCCGCTATGAAGACTATCTGGACGGCCTCGACGAGGCCGACATCGCAAACGCCACAGAAGAGGCCAACCAACAGGGACTGTTTCCGGGACTGAAATTCGGCGATGTGACCACTCCCAACGGTAACGCCGCCAACTGGGAATAGCCTCAGGCCATCGCTTTTGGTGATGCCCCCTACACACTGAATCAAGAAGAAAGCCCATCGGGTGTGTCAAGAAGTCTGTCTGACACACCCGATGGGCTTTATGATAGGCAGCAAATCATGTGCTGCGCGATACGTTTTCTCTATATTTCTTTATTCCGAGACACGAGGAGACCAAAAGTCAACAAGGCGCAAATCGAAAATCAGTGTGCTGTAAGCAGGTATTCCGCTCTGCTCGGTAGTGCCGTAGGCCAGCTGATAAGGGATATACACCACCCAATGGTCACCCCGGTGCATATGCTGCAACACGGAAGAGAATCCCGCCACCAGACCAGAGCTCTCGCTCGAAGAGCCTACGGCAAACTTGGAAGGCGAGCTAACCTCCGCATCGAAAGGCTCGACATACGTACGGTCGAACACCTTACCCTGCGGATAGCTGACAGAAGGCAACAGCCGGCCACAATAATGGACAGACACCGTGTCTGTGAAAAGTGGCATTTGCGTCTCCGTGGCCGGGCCGCTCTCCAGCACATGGACAATCACGTAATAGTCGTTGCCCCCCACCAGTGTGTCGGGTTTCGACCAGCACTTGATGCGCTTCCAGTCCGTGCGGTCAGGATTGGCCTGAAGCAAAGCCACCACCGAGTCGGTCAACTGGTTGTAAAAGGCCTCATTCTTGACCTGCCATCCTGGATATTCCTCTACCGTGCCACTCTCCTCGCTGCACGAAGACAGCGACAAAGCCGTCGTCATGCAGCACAGGAGCAAGCACAGGGGATAGAAAAAGTTTCTCTTTCTGAACATCCAATTCAGTATATGAAAGTTATTGCAGTTTCTTCAGCAGACTGGCGATGCTCACCTTGTCTTCGATGATACTGTTCAGCTCGTCGATGCTCACACGCTCCTGCTCCATGGTGTCACGGAAGCGCAGGGTGACGGTGTTGTCCTTCAGAGAGTCGTAGTCCACAGTGACACAGTAAGGAGTACCGATGGCATCCTGACGGCGATAGCGCTTGCCTATCGTGTCCTTCTCGTCATACTGGCAGTTGAAGTGGAACTTCAGGGCATCGATAATCTCACGTGCCTTCTCAGGCAGACCGTCTTTCTTGACCAGCGGCAGCACGGCCAGCTTGACAGGAGCCAAGGCTGCGGGCAACTTCAGCACCACGCGGGTCTCGCCGTTCTCCAGTTTCTCCTCCTCATAGGCATGACACATCACGCTGAGGAACATACGGTCTACACCGATAGAGGTCTCGATGTCATACGGAGTATAGCTCTCGTTGGTCTGCGGATCGAAGTACTTGATGGAGCGGCCCGAGAACTTCTCATGCTGCTTGAGGTCGAAGTCTGTACGGCTGTGGATACCCTCCACCTCCTTGAATCCGAACGGCATCTTAAACTCGATGTCGGTAGCGGCGTTGGCATAGTGGGCCAGCTTCTCGTGGTCGTGGAAACGGTAGTTTTCCGCACCGAAGCCCAATGCCTGGTGCCACTTCATGCGCATCTCTTTCCACTTGGCAAACCACTCCATCTCGGTGCCCGGCTTCACGAAGAACTGCATCTCCATCTGCTCAAACTCACGCATACGGAAGATAAACTGGCGAGCCACAATCTCATTACGGAAGGCCTTGCCTATCTGGGCGATACCGAAAGGTATCTTCATGCGGCCGGTCTTCTGCACGTTGAGGTAGTTCACAAAGATACCCTGTGCGGTCTCCGGACGGAGATAAATCTTGTTGGTGGCGTCGGCCGACGCACCCACCTCGGTAGAGAACATCAGGTTAAACTGGCGCACGTCGGTCCAGTTCTTGGTGCCGCTGATGGGGTCGACGATACCCTCGTCCAGGATAATCTGCTTCAGCTCCTCCAGGTCGGGTCCCTGCATGGCCTTGGTATAGCGCTCGTGGAGTGCGTCGCGCTTCTGCTGGTGCTCCAGGACGCGCGGGTTGGTCTCGCGGAACTTGGCCTCGTCGAAGCTGTCGCCAAAACGCTTGCGGGCCTTGGCTATTTCCTTGTCTATCTTCTCCTCATACTTGCCTATCTGGTCTTCAATCAGATTGTCCGCACGATAGCGCTTCTTGGAGTCACGGTTGTCGATAAGCGGATCGTTGAATGCGTCAACATGGCCGCTGGCCTTCCAGATTGTGGGGTGCATGAAGATGGCTGAGTCGATGCCCACGATATTCTCGTGGAGCAACACCATGCTCTTCCACCAATACTCCTTGATGTTGTTTTTCAGTTCAACACCGTTCTGGCCATAGTCATACACAGCAGCCAGTCCATCGTAGATATCACTACTTGGGAAGACGAATCCATACTCTTTGCAGTGGGAAACGATCTTCTTGAAAACATCTTCTTGTGCCATTGTTTTTATGTTTATAGTTCTTTATGATACATTATAATTTGCAAAGTTACACTTTTTCTGCCGATAACCTCGCACGACAGCGTTAAATGTTATGAAAGTGAGCTTTCAGGTTCCTTCGCGCAGGTCGAGCAATTTCTGTGCAACTTATTTGTAAGACATTACTTAGTCCGACGCTCTAAAAGAATACGCATGTCTTTTTTGAACATTCCATAGACTAAGCTGTATTCAGCACTCGGGATGAATTACTCCTGTGCTTGGGATGAATTACTCCTGTACTTGGGCCGAATTACTCCTGTACTTGGCTCAAAGTACTACAGTACTTGCCAAGAAGTACTACAGTACTTACCAAGAAGTACTCCAGTACTTGCCAAGAAGTACTGCAGTACTTAACCCAAATTACTTTTTCAGTACTGGAATGTCTGTCACTTCAAAGCGGTGGCAGACGCAAAAAAAAGAAGCCCCGCATGGTTGACTAACCATGCCAACCACACGGGAATTTTCTGTCCATACTTGGCATCCTCTACCGGTCTGCCTGTCCTTACCGGGGCGACTGCACGACATAAATGTCAGCGAAGATATCGCCTGATGCCATTGATAACTTGATGGTGCGGGTTTCCGAGGTCTGATTCTTGTGAATCAGGCATTTCGCCTTGTTTTGCAACACGTCAATGTCATACCAGGCTGTATCCGGCTGCCATGTTCCGTGGTTGATCCGATATACCAATTGATAGGCTGCCCCGGCGGCCGGCTGCACACTGAGCGAGCTGACATACCATCCGTCATAGTTATCCACCGACAACGTGAAAGACGCCCCATCGGCAGGAACCTTGACAAAATGAGCGTTGCTGCTGTCTTTCACGGCCACGCTGTCAGCCGATATGTCCATCGCTTTCCATTCGCCCACCATGTCATTTTCACCTCCGTCATCATCATTGCCGCAAGCGTTTAGCATCAACATAGAAAGAATTGCCGCCAATAAAATTCTGCTCTTTTTCATTGTAAATTTACTTTTTGAAATTCGACATGTAACTGTTCCTGATGTCTCATATTTTTCTCTATTCTTTTTTTGACGCAGGACTATGTTTTTTCACCAAAGAAGTCTAATCCTGTTGAGGCAAAATTGGCTTTGATTGTTGTACAACATTGACATTTGCAAAATGTAGAAATATAGAGGGAAACGGACAATACCTAAAAGTTATTATTTTTTATTTCTATTTCTTAAAGAACACCTATAAGTAACTGTTCAAAATTAATTTTATAAATATGAATAGTTCACAAATAAATT
>CALGHW010000203.1 GCA_937916075.1 uncultured Prevotella sp. | reverse complement strand
TGTCATGGAACAGATAGACAAAAGCACCCTGCAAGCCGTGGGACAAACCATCGTCCAAGTGCTCTTCTCTGAGAAATAGACACACAGAGAGGGAGATACAGGCCTGATATCCATACGCCATGATGTGGCATATCTGCTAAAATGTGTTGCATTTGAGGCCAATGATTGACTTAAATCAAAAAGAAATAAAAAAAACAAGCATTTTTTTCCTTATTTCTTGTGTGCGAACACAAAACTTTGTACCTTTGCAATGCTTTCGAGATGAAAGCACTGTTATTCATTAGGTTAGTAGTTAATAGATTTAAGGTAAAGATTATGTTATTAGATTTTCAAACAACGGTCGTATTGGTATCGGTTATGATTATGACTGTTCTGAGTGTTAT
The DNA here is from genome assembly GCA_937916075.1 of uncultured Prevotella sp. GTDB lineage: Bacteria > Bacteroidota > Bacteroidia > Bacteroidales > Bacteroidaceae > Prevotella. The sequence continues at coordinate 20,946 of CALGHW010000203.1, read as the reverse complement.
CACTCTGATTCATACCAATATCCGTTAGGAAGGAGTGCGGGGTGAGTGATTCATACCGCATTCTTTTTTTTATACCCCTACATCATCTTATTCCCGATTTCGCCATTCACCTTGGTAAACTTATCGCCAGGGGAAGGGTACAACCATATCCATCCATCAGACAATCCGTCTTGCCTCTATAAGAGGCCTGTGTACCAAGGTGACGTAAGTATATATCAAGACAGATAAGAGCAGTGCGCTCGGCTCTGCCGCTTGCCTTAAAGCACCCAGCCCAGGGCACCGCCCTGGGTGGTGTAGCATAAAATAAAGTAGCCCAGAAAGGGCAAAAGCATTGAATACCTACTTATTCAATACTTTTGCCCTTTCAGGGGCACAGAGAATCAGATTGACGGCACAACACCCTCACAGGACACATCCATGCTTATTACTTGTTTCTAAAGTCAAACCAGAGCTTGATCCGCAAGCCATCGTCGCCCTTGTTGATGCGGATATGGCTGGGCTGCGCCTGGGGGCCCAACTGCTCGATAGGCTTGTAAGAACGCATGCCGGGTATCTCCAACAAAAACGACAGGTCGCCCTCGGGGAATGGCTGCATGGTATGCTCCCCGCCATTGCGCTCCCGGGGCTCCTCGGGCGTGAACACCCGGTAGTAGAGGCCGTCGGTCTCGGTATATACTGTGAAGGGACAGGTATCCGACTGCATCTCGGCCCAGTAAAGATTGGCGTGATAGCCCTTAAACTCGGGATAAACCAGCCGCCCGTCACTGTCGGGCTGACCTGTCACCGTGTTGTTGTAAGCCTTCTGCCACACTCCATAGAGCGTGCCCCGCTGCCGGTTGCGCCACACCCGGTAAGGGCCGCGCCCCATCCAGCGCATGGCCTTCACCTCCCGCTCGGGATAAGAGAAGGAGAAGCCCAAGTTGCGCACATCCTTGTCAAAAAACTCTCCGCCAAACTTGCCACCGTCCTTACGGTTCAGGATGACGGCGTCCATGCCCAAGAGCCCGTCGCTGGTCATCCGCCAGACGATGGAGTCGGCCGCACCCGCATAGTGCATCACGAGCAGGGCATCGCCTCCCTCGCTCCTGCGGGTTATCTTCTGCAGCCTCATCTTCATGCCCACCGGCACCGGACCATTATTGAAAGGTATCTCCCTGTCCTTGACATACAGATGGGAGAGCAGACCAGTCTGCTCGTCAAACACGGCCTTGACCCCACCGGCCGACTGGAGCGTGGTGCCCTCCACCGTGGCCCGGAAGCTCCCAAACGACTCTCGGGTTATCGGCTGCCGGGCCTGCCAGTACTCATCGGCATACTTCATCGGCCAGGTCCACACGTTGACCGTGTCGCCTTGCTGGCTGAGCGCTGTCAGCCGGAGCACGTCGCCAGCCGCCCAACGCTCGGAAACGGGCAGCCGCACGGCAGCCCGCTCTCCGGGAGCGACACTGGGTAGAGCCACCTCGCCCCGCTCCAGCACGCCATAGCCACGGGCCGACACGGCCCGCGGAGCGGGCAGCGCCACCACCTCATACGTCATCCTCACCTCCGACAGCCGGCTGAACAGGTTGCGGTTGTCTATCAGCAGCCGTCCGTCCCAACCGGGGCGCACGGCCACGGGGGCTATCTGTATCGGCGACCACACGTCACGGATGGTAAACCAGCTGGCCTCGCGCTCCCGGTGGGGTCCCACCACGCCGTCGGGCGCATTGGTGCCGTCGGTGTCTATCTGTCCTTTGCGGTCGGTGCGGCTCACGCCCTCGTCCACCCAGGCCCAGATAAAGCCGCCGGCAAAGAGCGGGTTCTGCTGCCAGTGGGCCCAATACTCGTCGAGCGACGCGCCGCCACCCTTGTCATACTGGCTGTGGAGAAACTCGGTGGGCATAAACACCTCATAACCGTTGTGCAGCCGGCCCGCGCCCGTCTGATAGGCGGGGTAGTGATGGGCGTCCACGCCGTCAAAGCGTGCCCAGGGATGCACCACATGGCGCTGCTGCAGGTCGTGGCGGGCAAAGAGCGAGTCGAGCGACAGGTTGAAGCCACCCTCGTTGCCGTTGCCCCAGGCAAAGACACAGGGATGGTTGGCATCCTCGGCCATCATCTCCCGCAGGATTCTCGGCCCCACCGTGTTGTTGTAAGCATTCTGCCATCCGGGCAGCTCGTCGAAATAAAGCACACCGAGCGAGTCGCAAATGTCGAGCAGCCTACTGCCGGGCGGATAGTGTGAGCGGATGGCGTTGGCGTTCATGGCCTTGATGAGCTTGATGTCGGCCACGTCCTGCCGGTGGGAGGTGGCGCGGCCCGTCTCGGGATAGAAGCAGTGGCGGTTGATGCCCCGTATCTGCAGCTTCGTGCCATTGAGGTAAAATCCGTCGCGCCGGCGGAACTCCACGGTCCGGAAGCCTATGCGCTCGGTGGTCTCATGGGCCACCATGCCGTCGGGGGCCACTAATCGCAAGGTCAGGTCATAGAGCCGGGGGTGTTCCGGGTCCCAAGGCTGTATGCCGTCCCAGTGGGTCTGCACCGTCTGTTCGGCCTGTCCGGTCAAGGCGAGGGCCTTCTTCGGCTGTCCGGGCAGCGACAGTTCCAGCCTACTGCCGTCGGCCAGCCCTTGGGCAACAAGCCGCAGGCGCAACGTGCCGTCGGCCCGGGCGTCGACAGCCACACGGTCGATATGGGTCTTGGGCAGCGCCCGCAGATACACGGGCCGGTAGATGCCGCCAAAGAGCCACCAGTCGGCCCGACGCTCGGCCGAGTTGACCGAACGGTCTTTCGACTCCTTGGCCACAGCCACTTCCAGCGTGTTTTTCTTGCCATAGCCGACCAGCCCCGACACATCGTAGCTAAAAGCGGTAAACCCGCCCTGGTGGGTAGCTCCGGCCTGTCGGCCGTTGACCGTCACGGTGGCGTCGGTCATCACGCCCTCAAACACCAGTTGTACGGTCTTGTCGCGCCAGCCGTCCGGCACCTGAAAGGTGTAGCGGTACAGGCCCGTCTCGTCACTGGCCTTGCCGCCGGACTTCTTGTAGAAGCGCCCGTAGATATATTGTCCGAATCCCTGTTGTTCCCAGCAGGAGGGCACGGCTATCTTGCGCCACTTGCCGCTGTTCATCCCCTTGGAACAGAGGAAGTCCCACTGCACGGTATGGTCGACGTCGCGTCCTGACAGGTATCTCACTTCTGTCTGTTGGCCCGATGTGGCCAGTGAGCCAGTCAAGGCCGCCCATAAAAAAATGTGTCTTAACATAATAATGGTCTATGTGTGAATCGATAAATAGTAGTATTGGGTGCAAATTTAGCAAAAGTATTCTGTCACGAGGAAATTCTCAAGTATAAAAGCCTCGTAAACCTTTGCAAGGTTCGGGCAGATTAGTGCGGTGGAAAGACAATCCGACCTGTAAGGCAGAAAAAGACAGGGGAGGTAAGACGAAGCATTTGCAATGATATTTTATTACATTTATCCACAACAAGAAAATAAATTTGCCTGATTACGAAGAGAAAGTTGCCTGATTTCTCATAGAAACTTGGCAACTTTCTCTTCGTAATCAGGCAAATTTCTCATTTTAGCCGTTTAAAGCGCCCTGAAGAAGCCTTTGAACAAATATGAAAAATATTTATATTTTTATGCTTTATATCTCAACCGTACAGCTTTTCTGCCAACAAGTAAAAAGCAAAAATGAGAATCTCTGAGTATGCCTTTTTCATACACGTTTCTGCTGGCACCCATAAAAAACAAAGGATTTTGACAGATTTTAACCTTCCTTATTATAGATATGTATAAAATAGTTGGTATTTTTGCAACCAAAAAAGATGGCAACCACCTATTTATCCGAAGCGACAAACCAATATCAAGCCATCGAAAAGCCGTAAAACGAGGAAGAGAAGTATTGTCTAATGATTAGTTATCAGAATGATGGACATAGCGAACTGTAGGATTCTTTTTGTAGATGACACCCATTCAAATGTGGCACTGGCAGCAGACAGCAACAAGTGTCTGGATGTAACCTGCCAGACAGCTGACTGCGGCAAAAACGCCATGGGCAAGCCCGTCATGCCCGACTACCTCGTCCGGACTGTTCTCACCCAAACTCCCAAACTGGCATGACGCATCTCAAGAATTTACATAGACTGCTACTGCTCTGCATGTTGCTGGCGTTCGGACTCCCGGAGCTTGCCCGGGCGGGCGGCGACCCCGTGCGCCGTATTCTCGTCATCACGTCGTACAACCCCGACACACAGAAGATGTATGAGAATCTGTCCAACTTTGTGGACGAGTGCAAGCAGTGCCCACAGGCCCATGTCGAGGTGTCTATCGAGAGTATGAACTGCAAGAACCTCTCCGAGGCCCACCACTGGAAAAAGCGCATGGCCAACCTGCTGGCCAAATATGAAAGACAGCCCCTGGCGCTCGTCGTGCTGATGGGACAGGAAGCCTGGGCCTCTTACCTCTCGCAGACCTCCGATATGGCCCGCCGCACACCCATCATGGGAGGACTGGTGAGCACCAACACCATCCAGTTGCCCGACGACACCACCAACCTGCGCACGTGGATGCCCGAAAGCAAGGAATACACCGAGATAGAGGACTTCAACATCGCCGGCGGCGTGTTCTACCACTACGACGTCGACCGCAACGTGAGGCTGATGCGCTACTTCTATCCGCAGATGACCACCATGGCCTTCCTCTCCGACAATACCTTTGGCGGACTGACCATGCAGGCGCTCGTGAGAAAACAGATGAGGAAATATCCACAACTGAGACTCCAGATGGTGGACGGCCGCACCAATAGCCTGAACCAGGCCAAACAGGCCATCAGGCGGATGAACAGCACCAACACCGTGATGCTGGTGGGCACATGGCGCATCGACAGCAGCGAAAACTATGTGCTGGGCAACGCCAACAAGGATTTGAGCGGCGCCAACCCCCATCTGCCCGCCTTCTCCCTGTCGTCTGTAGGCATGGGCAACTGGGTCATCGGCGGCTACCACCCCAAATATGGCGGCATCGGAAAAGAGCTGGCCGACGCAGCCTTGGTATGCATGGGTTACGGCAAGCCGGGACAGAAGAAGTTTGACATCCGGCCCTGCCTCTACACCTTCGACGCCATCAAGGTGCATGAGTTTGGCTGCGACGCCATCACCCTGCCTATCGGCTCCAACATCATCAACCGCGATCCCGATTTCTACGAGCAATACCATGAGCTCATCTTCTGGGTATTGGGAGGCTTCGCACTCCTGGTGGGCGGCCTGCTCTTCGCCCTGTACTACATCGTGCGCATCCACCGGCTCAAAGATGCCCTGGAACAGCAGAGCCATGAGCTGATGATTGCCTGCGACAAGGCCGAGGAGGCCAACCGGATGAAGACATCGTTCATCGCCAACATGAGCCACGAAATCCGCACGCCACTCAATGCCATCGTGGGATTCTCGGAACTGCTGGCCCACGACGAGGGCTACGAGGAGGCCGACAAGCTGCAGTTCAGCCATATCATCCAGGAAAACTCCAACCTGCTGCTTAACCTCATCAACGACATCCTGGACATCGCCCGTATCGAGTCGGGCAAAATCACACTGGTCAGCGAGACCTGCGACGTGGTAGACCTCTGCCACACCAGCCTCGCGTCGGTCAAGCAGGCGCGGCCGCTGGAGAACGTGGAATACCAGGAGGACCTGCCGCAGGGCAAGCTCCTCATCAAGACCGACCCCGTGCGCCTCAAGCAGGTGCTCATCAACCTACTCACCAACGCAAGCAAGTTTACCCAAAAGGGACATATCCGGCTCAGCCTCCACCTCGACGAGGCCTCCAAGATGATGACCTTCGACGTGGCCGACACTGGCGTGGGCATACCGCCCGACAAGGCCGAGAAGGTGTTTGAGCGGTTTGTCAAGCTCAACACCTATGTGCAGGGCACCGGACTGGGACTGGCCATCAGCCGCCTGATCGTGGAACGACTGGGGGGATATATCTGGGTGGACACCACCTATAAAGAGGGAGCGCGCTTTGTCTTTACCCATCCGCTGACCGTCGTGAAAGAAGATGACAAGAAGTGAAAATGAACAAGAATATATGATTCAGCACCTGCCCACGGAAACGCTGACGGGCACTGACTCACAATGAAGAAGAAAAAATTAATGGAACAATCAAAAACAACCATCCTCATCGCTGAGGACAATGCCAGCAACTACAAGCTGCTGGAGGTCATCCTGTCTAAGAGCTACAACCTAATCCATGCATGGAACGGACGCGAAGCCGTCGAACTCTTCAAGGAACACAACCCGCAACTCATCCTGATGGACATCGAGATGCCGGAAATGAACGGATACGAGGCCACCGACGCCATCCGCCAACTGTCGCCCACCGTGCCCATCCTGGCACTCACCGCCTATGCCTACGCCTCCGACCAGGAGCGCATCCTGCACAGCGGCATGAACGCCTATATGTCGAAACCGCTCAACTTCCACCTGCTGCGCGAGCGCATCACCGAACTGCTAAGCTAACAACTCACACACATCGCCCGCTTCCCGTCAAAGACGGGGAAGAGGGACTGACTGAAAAACCATACATACAGAGGCTGCGGAACTATCAGAAAGCCTTCAAGGCTTATCCACAAAAACTGACGGTTCCGTAGGTTCCGGCACATTATGTCCGTTTTCGCGACAACATATTTTCCCCTCCTCTTTTCTTTTTAAATTTAATTAATACAATAGAATAAAATACTCTCAAATGGATTATCCTGTTGCTTTTAGGTTTATTCACTAAATCCGTGTACGCAAACAACATTTTTACCCTAATTATAACCATTGTTTCCTGTATAAACCTTTTATATAATAAGCTTTTTTAACGTTTAAAAAAGAGCGTCTTTTAACTTTCTTATTACTTTTGTGGCCAAAATTTATATAGGAAAAGTGGCTACGACCAAAAAATATCTATACACATTAACACTGTTAATAGCTATTTTGCTACCGCAGAACAGTGCGGCACAGTTGTTTGAGACACGTACCAAGGTAGACACGCTCACCTTGGCCGAACGGCTTTCCCTGCACACCAATGCAGTGGACTGGACCCTGCTTGTTCCCAATGTGGGCATCGAATACGACATCCGCTCCACCAACTGGAACCGCTGGGCCGTGGGACTGACCCTGCGCAACCGCTGGAAGACACCGGGCACCTTCAAGCAGGACAATTTCTACAACCTGACCGAGGCCCGCCTCTATTTCCGCAACTACTGGCGCTCACGCAAGATAGACAACAAGTCCTTATTCCGCCACACGAATTTCCTGGACCGCCTGTTCTCCTGCCGGCGCAGCCGGGTGAAGCACCCCGGCACCACTTATTACCGCGGCCTGTATGTGTCGGCCGCCGACTATTCGGTCAAGTTCGGCCACGAAGGCCACCAGGGCAAAGCCTTCTCCGCGGGATTCACCTATGGATGCGTCTATCCCCTCTACACCTTTTCCTCGGGCAACACCCTCGACCTCGACTTAGGCGTCGACGTGGGCGTGGTATACACCCAGACCGAGAAGTTTGTGCTCGACGACGAGAGCAACTGCTACAAGCGCACCTCCAACCGCGAGGGCAAGCTGGTGCCCTTCCCCCTGCCCACCGAGGCACGGGTGGGCTTCGTCTACCGCTTCGGCAAATACCCCATCACCAAGAAATACCGCTGGCGTTATGACGTGGACATAGACTATATGCAGCGCATCGACAACATGCGCTACCAGCGCGACTCCATCCGACAGGCCGACCACTTCAACGACAGCATCCGGACCATCCTCTACCAGGAGTTCTGGAGCGAATACGACTCGGTGGCCAAGGTCAACGGCAAGGCGGCCCAGCTGCAACAGCAGGAGGCGGCCAAGGTGGCCAAGGCAAAAGCCGAACAGGCTAAGGCCGACGCAAAAGCCGCCAAGGCCGAGGTCAAGAAAGACAAGGGAAAGGCCAACTCAAAGAAAGCGGACGACAAGCAACCACTGGCCGCTGACTCGACGGGCATAGCCACTCCTGCCGAAGCCAACGACTCGACGGGCGCCATCACCCCGACCGAGCCGGCCGACACCACCGAAATAATCGTCCCGGCCACACCAACCGAAGTAGAGGACAGCACGGAGGAAACGCCCGGGCCGGCCGAGACACCACAGACGGACACTCCTGAAAGCCATGATACAGACAATGACCCACAGACAACCCAGCCCGCGGAAAGCCCGGAAGAGAAATCCGACGCTCCCGCCGCTGAAGCCAGAAAGGAGGGTGACCATGAATAAAATCAAGCATCTTTTCACCTGCCTGCTCATGGGATGGCTGCTGGCAGCCTGCTCGGAAGTGGACTTGTGCGAGAGTCCGCATCCGCACCAGGGAACCCTGCACTTCCAGTATGACTGGAACAACCAAGAGGCCAGCAAGCCCGACACCATGGGTGTGCTGATTTACCGTGTGGTGGGGCAGTGGAAACGCCTGGTGGGCGTCAACACCACCGACCTGACCATCGACCGCCGCGACAGCGTGTGTGTGCCCGTGGGCGACTACAAGTTTGTCACCTTCCCGCTCGACACCACCAAGTTCTGCTACGACGAGCTGCGCGCCTTCATGGAGGGCATCAGCGCCGAACAGCCCCTGCAGGAGGTGGGCATCGAATACAAGCAGTATGACAGCAAGAGCCCCGAACTCCGCAAGACGCTGTTAGGATGGGACGACTACAATCCCTACGCTCTGTATGTGCAGCCCGACATCAATGTGCTGTATTACGACACCACGCAGATTGTGACCATCGGCCAGGACCAGGCTTTGACCCAACGCTTCACCCCCCGCTCGCTCTCACAGAGCGTGGACGTGAACTTCGAAATCCACAAGGACATCGACGACACCGAGTTTGTGATTGACTCCGTATGGGCCGACATCAGCGGCATTCCCCGCCACATCAACCTGAACAACGGACATCTGGACATATCGAAGACCAACAAGGTGATGTTCCCGATAACCCTCACCAACGCCTCGGGACAACCAGCTGACACCTATACCAACAAAACTCTGAAGTGTCACGGCAACATCAATGTGTCGGGCATCGTCAACGTGCAGCAGGGCAAGGGCGAAAGTGAGGACGACGTGCGGCGCAAGGTCTACGGACCTGGCATTCTGCAGGTTATCATCTACAGCCACACCAAAGACGCCGACACCGGAAAGCTGCACAAGAGAAAGTCGCAGGGCATCATCAACCTGTACACGCCGCTCGCCAAGGCCCGCCTGATCACTGTCACACCCGACGGACGGTATGCCATCAGAAACGGTGCGCACGGAGTCATCAACATCACGGCCAGGCTCGTCATCGACGGCAGCAAGATACAGAGCGACAACGAAGGCGACGACGCCCTGGAGCGCTGGATACCCACCAGCAGCCTGATAGTAGACATCTAATCCTCCGAAAGGAAGGACGGCAAGTGATTATGAAAACAAGAAAAGGAAACCAAAAGACAGCGCAGATGAAACGCAAGAACAACATAAGATGTATCCTGACGGCGACCATGGGCACCCTGCTGCTCATGTCGTCCTGCAAGGACTCCTATCCGGGACTGGACTACCAGCCCAATCCCGACGAGGTGCCCTCCAACAACGAGGACCTGCCCGTCGAGAAGACACCCATCAAGCTCTATACTAACAACCCGGGATTCTTCTCGCTGACCACCCGCGGCACGGGTGCCTTCGACCCGACCGACAACTCCAAGAAATACCTCAACTCGGTGTTCCACGTGTTCGCCTTCCGGGTGGGCACAGGCGACGACGGAACGGGCGGACAAGGACCCATCGCCAACACGGTCAACCTGCAATACAGTGCCTATTCGGACAACCAGGGCTTCCGCGACAACACCAACGAGTTCTGCCTGCTCGACGGACACGACTACGCCTTGGGCATGCCCTACCGGTTTATCCCCGACGACAACGTGGGCTCCATGGGCGGCCTGACGCCCGTGGACGAGGGCGAATATTATTACAGCGGCACCTACCAGGACGTGGGCTACACCTTCTTCGGCTACCATATCGACGACTTCCAGCCTGTGCTCGGTGTCAACGCCTTCCGCAGCTCGTCGGAGATATACTATGACGTGGACCTCGACGGATGCCGCGACATCATGGTGGGCTATGCCGAACCGCTGAAGGCGGAGGACTTCAAGGAGGGCGGCACCTATTGGGAAGAGGTGAAGGCCCTGGAGCTGTCGGACGAGGAGATTGAGCGCATCCTGTCCATGCACGGCGGCTACAGTAGCTTTGCCGGCCACCGACACATCGACCCGATACTCCGGCTGAAACACCAGTTGGCCCGCTTCAAGTTTCAGGCTTACCCGGGCGACATCTCGGCCAACCAGGTGTGCATCGACAGCATCTCCATCACGGGTCCGGTCAAGGGCAAGCTCGTGGTGGCCGGCCGCAAGCACGGACACTGCAGCTTCGAGCCATACACGGATGTGGTGGACGAGTGCTGGCTGAGCGAGGCCACCGACGACGGCAGCCCCTTCCCCAAGCGTCTGCGCGAGGAGGGCTATGTGGTGCATTGGGAGGAGGGCATGGAGAACATCCCGGCCATGAGCCGACCCATGACCCAGATAGGCAGCAGCCTGCTGATGGCTTCGGCCAAGAGCTACAAGATGAACCTCTACTACTCATTCACCCGGGCCAACGGCGAGAAGGACAGGTTTAAGGCCATCTACACCATCAACCCGCCCAAGAACGACAACCTCAGCGTTGACCCCGCCACCGGCGAACGCAAGTTTATGCCGGGCGTGCTCTACAACATCAAGATTGCCGTCTACGGACTGCAGGAAATCAAGGTGTCGGCCCAAGTGGACGGATGGCTGGATGGGGGTATCATCGGCATTGACCCCGACCAAGAACCCGACTACCAAGACCCGGATGCCCAGGAGGCAAACAATCCATGAGCGCACATCAAGAAAAAACGAATAGGAATCGAATCATATTATTAATTTAAACTTTTCAAGACAATGAAAAAGACGTTATTCTTTGCAATCGCTGCAGCAGGTATGTTGGCAGCTTGCTCAAACAATGACAGTTTGGATGCTACTAACAATGGTATCAGTGAATTATCGCAGGAGAAAATCCAACTGGGTGTGTCAACCACCGCTTCTGTCAGCACCCGTGGTACGGGTACGGTGGGCGGCCTCAAGGACGAGGACAATGTGTGGGCCGGCCAGGACCTCTGGATTTATATGCTGAAGAAGGACTCGATGGAGGTGCAGCAGTATGTTGACCCCAACGGCAACGGCACCGACATTTTCAACAACACCAAGTTCATCGCCCCCAAGGGCCAGGCTGGCGAAAGCTATGGCATCGCCTCTACCGCAAACGGCTTTGTGGGCTACTATCCCGTAAACGGACAGTCTGACTTCTGGGGCTACCGTGTGGACGACGCCGTGACCCTGTCGGGCAACAACGCACCGGCCGTGAAGATGCTCACAGCCGAAGGCACAGAGACAGACAATGCGACAGAGGCCACCCAGCGTGTGGTTGACGTCACCATCAACGGTACCCAGGACATCATGGCCGGCAAGGCTGAGCTGGAGGATGGCGACGCCGAGAAGTTAGGCGCCGGCGAGCGTGCCAATGACTACTATTCTGCCTTTGCCGCCCGCAAGGGAGTGCAGCCCAACATCAACTTCAAGCACCTGCTTACCCGCTTCACCTTCAATGTGAAAGCAGGCAACAAGTCGGCCGCCGGTAATGGCGACAACACTGGGGCCGTGACCGTAACCGGACTGTCCGTAGGCTCCAGAACCAACGGACAGCTCATCGTGGCCCATACAGGCGAAATTGCCGACACCTCACTGCTCACCTTCAAAGATCCTACCATGACTCAGTTGGTACTGTGCGAGCGTCAGGGCGACGACCACAACACACCGCTGGTGGCCATCAGCAAGGATAACAACAACACCGTTCCCTTGACATGGAACAACGATAACGACTGGGCCGACACCATCTCTATCGGTGAGGCGCTGTTAGTGGCTCCGGGCGAGACCGTTTATCCGCTGACCATCAATCTGAAGCAGAGTGTCGTGACCAACGTGACTGACGCTGAGAACCCCAACAAAGAGGACAAGGTTCTTCAGTACAAGGCCTTCCTGAAGCTCAACAACAATGCCAAGTTTGAGATGGGCAAGTCTTACGACGTGACCATCACCATCTACGGTCTGGAGAAGATTGTCGTGACCGCCACACTGAATCCTTGGCTGGACGGTGGCAAGATTGACATCGACGACGACAAGGACCCCGAAAGCACCTTCACAGAGCCTTCAGAGCCGGGCGAGATTCTCTAAGCACCGGGCAGTCTCCGACTGCGAAACAAACGGTTTTAAGAAGTAACATTCAAAAAAACGAACTGAATGAACAAGCACATATTCTTTTTAGGAATAGCCGCAACCCTGTTTTTGGGAAGTTGCTCGAGCGACAGCGATGTCGCTACGGGCAACGACCCGATAGCACAGGTGGGCAACAGCGACGAGCCTATCCTCCTGTCACTCAACCAAAAGGGCAGCACCACCCGTGCCGCCTTGGGCAACCTGGGCGAGGACGGACAATATGACGGCACCTTCGACACCAACGAACTGGGCGTCTACTGTCTGGCCACAGGCAAGATATTCGGCACCGAGGACATCAACTGGAACACGGACAACAACCCCAACTTCAAGTGGCTGGAGAACATACGCTCCAAGGCTGTCACAACTGCCGTAAACGGCACCAACGTGACCGACCTCCAGTGGTATGACGGCGCCAAGCGTTATTATCCCATGGGCAGCCAGTATCGCTACAGCTTCTATGGTTACTATCCCTACAGCAGCGATGCCTACCGCGACGGCAACGAATACAAGGTGCGTATCGACGGACTGGACGGTACCAAGGATGTGATTTGGGGCAAGACCACCGCACCCGAGGGGGAGGACTATGCTTACAGCGCCCTCTACTTCCGCGAGAAGCGGGGAGCCGACCCCGACTACGACGCCCGCAAATACCTGCCCAACCTCACCTTCACCCACAAGTTGATGAAGTTTAACATCATCTTGAAGAAGGGCACCGGCGAAGGCCTCGACAAGATAGGCGTCGAGAAGGCTACCCTCCACAACGTGGCCACCAGCGGCACCCTGACCATCGCCAGCCTGAACGGCCAGACCGACGGCAAGTTTGAGGTAGACTGGAGCAACACAACCACCCTGACACTGAAAGGCCAAGGGGACGCCGACCTCGAGGCCGACACCTACCTGGGCGACCAGGACGAACGCACGGTGGGCGAGGGCTTCATGCTCCCCGTACTTCCCAAGCTCGGTGACAATTACTATCAGGACAACGGCTTCAGCGAGGGCGGTCTGGGCAACAAGGGCATCTTCCGCCTGCGCGTAGACTTCAAGCTGAAGGGCGACGACACGGTGCCCACACCTTACAAAGCCGCCCAGTATGAAATTGTTCCGCCGCAAGAGGGATGGCAGGAAGGCTATGAGTATGACATCGTCATCTCAGTGTCCACACCGCTGGACATCGCAGCCACGGCCTCACTCACACCCTGGAACAAGAAACGCATCGATCTCCAATAAGCAATATCACTCAGACGGATATGGCGGAGGCGGAAAGCCTTCGGCCATACCGGTCTGAGACGTTCTTGTAAAATCCCCATTCACTAAAGAAGTTAACGACTCTACATAACGATGATGAAAAAGACACTCTTGACAATCTTGATGGCCGCCACCACAGCGGGAGCCTCCGCACAGCGGCTCGCCGTGAACACCGACATGGCGATGGACCTGCTGATGACTCCCAGCCTCGGCGTGGAGATGACCGTGGGCGAGCGCTCCACCTTGGGGCTCAACCTCGTGGGCAACCACAAGCCATGGGGACAGACCATGAAGATGTTTGGAGTACAGCCCGAATACCGCTATTACTTCTCCGGACGCCCCATGCACAGCCTCTTCGCGGGCATCGGCGGCGTGGCCGCCTTCTATGACCTCACCCGCAAGGGCAAGGTGTACGACGGTATCGCCTATGGCGGCGGAATCACCTTCGGCTATGTGTTCAAACTGGCCCACAGAGTCAATATCGACTGCCACGCCGGCTTTGCCGTTGTGGGCTACAACCGAAAGGAGTACTACGTGGGCGACAACTACAACACCGACTATATCGTGGAAGGTGTCAACAAAACCAACGCGCACGGCTATTACCTCATGCCGTCAAGAATCGGTGTGTCCGTTACCTATATCCTGAAATAGGCCAACTGACAAACGGATTTCCCCCTCTCGTTTAAAAAATAGGACATAAGCAGCCAGCACCGCTGGCCTGACTAAAGATAAGACAAGCATTTCTATACCTTATATATATAGGACCATGAGACGAAGCATCCTCACCAACATCATAACTTCCTTGACACTGGCACTCCTGCTGCTGGCAAGGGCAGACATTGCCGTGGCTCAAGACAACGCATTTCAGCGTATCACCGTACAGGTGACGCTCAACAAGGGAGGCAAGGAAGACTTCCAAACTGTGCAATACGCCAAATTCAAAACCTTCCGGCAAGCCAAGAATGCCGAAAGCGAGCTGAAAGTGGCCATCGCCAAGATGGACCAGTTGGGAGCTGTCGGCAACGAGCTGGACAAGGCCGTGGCCAAGCTGAAAATCAACTGGCAGATTTCCGCCCCCAACGGCCTCTTCTCCACCTCCGTCATGCCCGGACAGGGTATCCTCATCCTGGCCGAAAGCAGCGTGCCCTACGCCTTTGAGACCAAGGAGGGCAAGACCGAATACAAGGAAGTCATCAAGCTGGAACACCAGTTGCGCAATGTGGATGTGTTAGGCATCAACCGCCGGAAAGGCCCCAATATCCCCAAGACGCCCAGTATCGACAATGGCTATGAGGCCCGCTTTGACGTTGCCTTGGACCTGCCCGACGGCTATACCACCGACGACTCCCGGCTGATTATCCAGCCCATGGCCATCGACTGCCAGACGGACGACACCGTGGCCTGGCTGCGCCCCTTCATCTTTGAGAGCGACCGCTACCACCGGCTACAAGACCGCCGCATGGCCTTCGACTATACCAAGAACGACTCCGTGGCCCGGGGCTATATAGAACAACCGGTACTGAAGAGCAACACACCTTTTATTTTCCATGACCGAGTAACGTTTCGCAAGCCCGACAAGGACAAAATCTATCGCGGAGCCTACACCTGTGTGCTTGAGGACTATCACCACGTCATCTGGGACGGCGGCGAGGAGAGCGGCTCCTGTCTGGCCTTCCGCCCCATGAAGTTTCTCGACTTCTCGGTGGCCGCGGCAGAGATGCCCCTGACCAGCGAGTTTCAAGAGACGGCCGAAGCCAACCTGGCCAAGTTTGAGCGCGACCTGCGCCTGAAATTTGAAGTGGGCAAGGACGTGCTGCTCCATGACTCGCTGAACCAGGTGGAACTGAACAAGCTCGTCAGGGAACTCCGCTCTTACGGTGAGCGTCTGTGGTACGTACGGGTACAGGGAGGCGCATCGCCCGAGGGAAGCCTCGAGCTGAACACCAACCTGGCCAACAAGCGAGCCGACAAGGCCCGGGCCTTGCTCCGCAACAGTCTGCAATCCGATGTCAGAGTCACCACCCTTGAGCCACGTGTCTACACCTGGGACGACGTGTTGGCCGAGGTGGAGAAGCAAGGCAAGCCGGAAATCACCGAGATGGTGCGCAACACCATCGCCAACAACAAGCCCAATGAGGTGTTCGGCATCCTGAAAGGTCTGCCCTTCTTTGAGACCACCATCACCCCCATCTTAGAGAACCAGCGCATCATGCGCTGCTCCTACGCCTATGAGCTGGAGCACGTAATGGAGGCCGACGAGGCCGTCGCCGCCTACTATTCAGACAAGGAAGCTTATATGAACGGTACCAAGCGACTCTCCAACGGTGACTACTACAACCTGCTGGCCAATATCAAGGACAGCGCCGAACTGGATGTCGTGACCCAACTGGCCTACAAGCATATCACGAGCCAGCCCGGCTATACTAAGATTAAGTTAGCTCCCTATGTGGCCAACCGCATGGCGCTGATCAACATCCGCCGGGGCACACCCAACCTGGACATTCTGCGCCCCTTCATCGACTACACCATCCACAACGTCAACCAGAAGCGGCGCATCGACGACTTCAACAGCATCGTCATCAACCGCGAGGAGATACTCATCAACCAGGCCGTCAACTACTTCCAGGAGCAGAAGCTCGACACGGCCATGTATATCCTCGGCTGGGTGCCCCAAAGCCCCCAGACAGAGCGGCTGCGCATGTACATCACCTTCTCCAAGTACTATGTCAGCTACATCTGCAATGACATCAAAGACCCGGACACGCTGGCACTAATCAAGCAGGCCGAGGGCTATGTGCTCCACTCCAGCCCCGAAAACCAGGCTATCATCTACGCTGAGCTACACAGCCACCTCGACAAGAAGCGCTCCGAGGTGGAACCGCTGGTGGACCGCATGAGCGACGACAACCCCAAGAAATGGTACCTCAAGGGCATCCTCTGGAGCGAGGAGGCCGGCAAGGAGCCGGCCGTGGAAGGGGCCGACGACGGCTTCAAGGAGCTGACCGACATGGAAATCATGACGCTGCAAAACTCCGACCCCACCAAGCTGCAAGCCTACTATGAGGCACAGGAGAAGCACAACGCCGCCCTCAGCGAAGCCCGCAAGGACAACACGCCTTACTTCCTGGCCTACTTCCAGCACAGCTTCGACCTGGAACCTAAATACAAGCGACTCTTTTACAACGAAGGCAACGTGAGCGACGCCATCCGCAAGAAGTATCCTTATAAAAGCAAGGACAAAGAGGCCTACCGCAAGAAGTTCAAACTGCTGAAGGCACAGGCCGACCGGCTGAAGGCCGTCGAGGCACAGGCAGCCACAACAGCAGCCGAGACACCCGCCGCCGAAACGACAAGCGACAACGGTGCCGCCAACACACCGGCCAACGATAACCAATAAGAAGACGATGAAGAAGAAGAACAACAACATCCGCCTATATACCCTGGCCCTCACCCTGATGGGCCCACTCGCCCTACAGGCCACCGAACGCCTAAGCACCGAACCGACAACCGTTCCGGCAGCCGTGGCCGACTCACTGGCCGACCTTGACGACGACGAGCCAACCGACACCACCACCAAGACCCGGCGCAACCTGGCCAAGGAGTTCAACGCCCTGAAATACATCATGGAACGGCGCTACCGCAACTATGGCGACCAGTTTACCCGCCATTGGGACGATCACCTGTTCTTAGAGTTCGGCGCCGGCTACCACCAGGACGTGGGCTACGACCACCGCAACCTGTCGCCCCTCACCACGGCCCACCTGAGCCTGGGCAAACAATTCAACAGGCTGCACACCGCCCGCCTCACCTTTGGTGCGGGCTTTGGCTATTATGCGGGCAACAAGACCACCTACTCACGCCTGGCGGCCTCGGCCGACTGGATATTCAGCCTCTCGACTTACATCGACGGCTACCATCCCTCCCGCCTGCTCGACGTGTCAACCGTGTTGGGACTGGGCTACCGCTACAACACGTCAAAGGGTAACTATGCCCGACGCCACAGCAAGGAGATACACGCCGGACTGCAGCTGCGCTTCTTCACCGGACCGCAAGGCTACCTCACGGTGGAGCCTTATGCCGGCGTGTCATCGAGGGCCTTTGCCCGTAAGTTCGGAGCCTTCTATGGCGCCAACCTCTCCATGATTTACTACATCCACAACAACCTCTCCATCGAGGAGCGGCTGCGGTATATGAAAAACCGGCCGGCCGTGGCCGACAGCATCCTGAAGCCAGCCACCTGGCGCACCCCCTGGTTTGGTGAAGTGTCGGGCGGCATGGCCTTCTTCCCTGGCGGCACCGACGGGGGCAAGACCAAGCCCGGCCACACCACCACCCTGTCCGTGGGCCGCTGGCTATCGCCGGCCATCGCCCTGCGCCTCAACGCATCGCTCACCACGACCACCTGGCAGCAGGAGCTCCGGGAGATGGGCGAGACCGACGCCGACCGACGCATCGAGAAGGGCATCCCCGAACAGCCGGGTGCCCTTTACGACCTGCACAACCTCAACGCCGACGCCGGTGCCGAGGCCCTGATCAATCCCTTCGGCTTCTCGCCCCGTTTCAGTTGGGACCGGCCCTTCGGCCTGTCCATCGTGCTGGGCGGCGGCATCGGCTGGCTCATGAAGAGCCAGAAGGAGCGGCTCCGCACCGTCAGCACCTTCTACACAGGCGGACTCCACCTGTGGTACCGCCTGTCGGACGACCTGCAGTTCTTCGTGGAGCCCCGCTACACCAACTACAACTATAAGATTCCCTATCGCAACATCAGCAAGGCCAGACGCTTCAGCGACGATGTATTCTCTGTCCATGTGGGTCTGACGGCCTACACCCGAGGGCACAGCTTCCGCCGGCCGTCGCCAGCCTATGAGCCGTCACGCATACCAGTCAGCGTGGGTGCGGGTGGCGGCACCAGCCTGCTTTTCACCCGTGGCAGCTATGAGGGCGGCAGCATGGACTACAACTTCAACGCCTTTGCCGAATACCACTTCGACCGGATATCGTCGGCCCGCGTGGCCTTCGAGTACCTGTCGCTCCACGGCATGGCCCCCCTCCGCTATACGGCCGCCAACGCCCTGGGCGACACATACACCACCACCGGACTCTTCCGCCACGCCTACAGCCGCGGCTTCCTCTCGCTCAACTACCTTTTCAACGTCAGCAACCTCTTTTCGGGCTACCAAGGCCGTCGTCTGTTTGAGGCCGAGATGTTCATCGGCCCGACCCTCATGCTGGCCATGAGCGACAGCCACGAGGCCGAGCCGTCCATCCAGTTGGCCGAAGGCTATGCCATGCAGCCCCTTGTCTACCAGGGCTACACCAAGCCCCTCTTAGGTGCCAACGCCGGCATCAAACTGAAGGCCAACGTGGCCCGTCACCTGGCCGTCACCCTCACGCCCCAGCTCCATGTGGTGCGCGTCAACCCCCAGCTCACAGGCATCGACCTGCTGAAGCTCCGGGCCTTCCAGACCCTCGACCTCGGTGTGCAGTATGACCTGTAAAAGGCCGCCACGCCACCGTTTGATATGTCATCCTTTAAAACACAACATCCATGAACATCAAGCTACAAGCCCTCCTCGCAGCCGCCTTGCTGACACTGGCACTGCCCTGTATGGGCCAGAAATACAAGAGTCGCACCATCACCGACACCCAGGCGGCCATCCGCGGCATAGAGAAAATCATCCAGAACAAGAAGCAGATACTGGCCAGTCCGCAACTGATAGAGTCGGTCGTGGCCGAAATCTGCGACAAGCAGAAAAAGAATCCCGAACTCTATACGGCTGCCGCCAACGCCTTCTTCTACAAGTCGGGCATCCGCGACACCCTCCACGCCCTCAGCTATGCCGACAAGGCCCTGGCCATCGACCCAAAGTTTGTACCGGCCTATCTGCTCAAGGGCGAGATAAGCCTCAACTACGGCGATACGGCCAAAGCCGAGAGCTGGTGCCGGAAAGCCATCGAGATGAGCCCGCAGGACCCTAAGGGATATAAGCAGCTGGCACTGTTGAAAGAAAAAGGCAATCAAATCGACCAAGCCATCGCCATCCTCAAAGAGGCCAAGGCCGCCATACCCACCTTCCCTTGCAACCGGGAGATAGGCCGTATGTATGAACGGGCTATTCCACAAATGAAAGCAGCCGGCATCAGCGGAACCGCACTAAGTGCCGCAACCGACGAGGAGCGCAACTACTACGAGCAAGCGGAGGCCGACTCCATGAAGGCAAGCGACTATGTCAATCTGGCCGGTATCTACTACGGTTTCGGTTCCGAAGTTTACGCCTATTACCCCAAAGCCTTGGAAACGTGTGAGACAGCACTGGCCAAATTCCCCAATGACATATATGCCCTCCGCACGGCCTTGATGTCGGCCATGGAGTCCTACCAGAAGGTGGCCGACAAGGAGTCGAAACCTGCCTATGCAGAAAAGGGCATCCAATACGGCAAGAGATTTTTCGAGGTGGGCGACACCATCGCTGCCCTGAGCGACTATCAGTATTACGCCATGGCACTGCAAGCCAAAGGACGGTATGACGAGGCCATCCAGCTCTACACCCACCTGATGAACATGCCCAACGCCACTGACGAGAACCGTAGCAAAGCCATCGGCGCGCTCGCCAAGATATACCAGGAGCAAGGCGAGTACGACAAGGCCGACCAGGCTTACAGCCAATATGTTAATGACAAGGAGAAAAAGGGCACCCTGACATTCGCCGACTTATGGTATTACGCGAAGATGTACCTGGACAAGGCATCAGAGTCCAACGGACAGGAAAAGATAGACACCTACATGAAAGCCGACGAGCTCTATGGAAAGGCCGCCCAACTGGCTGTCGGGAAAAACGATTTCGGCAATGCCTCTTTGGCCTATTACACCATGGTCCAGATACGCACGCAAGACGAGATTGACCCTGGCTACAAGAAAGGACTGGCTGTAGAACCAGCCAAGGCTTATTATAACATGGCCCTGGCACAAGGCGAACTGTCTGATACAGACAAGAGACGCCTGGTGCTGCCTTGCCACTATTTAGCCATCTATTATTTCAAGATTAAGGACAACAACAAGCTGGCCCGCCCTTATTGGGTGCGTCTGCATGAGCTTGCCCCCGACAATCAGCAGGCCATCCAGGTGCTCCGCTCCATCTATAAGATAAAGCTATAAGTCATTCATCCTTTTATCATTCGAGGCCAGGATAAGCACATTCACTTGTGCTTGTCCTGGTTTTTTTATTCTTTCTGATGGTGAAAGAAGTATTTTTCTCCAGTTATGTGACGCTAAAAAAATAACTTGGTACAATTTGAGTGAGAAAACTATCATTCAGTATTGGTGTCAGCCTCATCTTTTTGGCT
>CALGHW010000202.1 GCA_937916075.1 uncultured Prevotella sp. | reverse complement strand
AACTATTCCTGGTTCGTGGGCGACATCTTCGGCGCCCCACTGGCCATAGAGGGCATCCTGGCCTTTTTTATGGAGAGCACCTTTGTGGCCGTGATGTTCTTCGGCTGGAAGAAGGTGTCGGCCGGGTTCCACCTGGCCTCCACCTGGCTGACCGGTCTGGGGGCCACCATCTCGGCGTGGTGGATTCTGGTGGCCAATGCCTGGATGCAGTATCCTGTGGGCTGCACGTTTAATCCCGACACGATGCGCAACGAGATGACCTCCTTTTGGGAGGTGGCCCTCTCGCCTTTTGCTGTTGACAAGTTTTGCCACACCATCACCCAGGCTTGGATTATCGGCGCCTTGTTCGTGGTGGCCGTCAGCGGCTACTATCTGTTGAGGGGGCGTGAGCGCGACCTGGCGGTGGCCAGCATCAAGATAGCCGGAGGGGTGGGCCTGGTGGCGTCGCTGCTCACCATCCACACGGGCGACAGCTCGGCCTATCAGGTGGCCCAGGTGCAGCCGATGAAGCTGGCCGCCATGGAGGCGCTTTACAACGGAGGCGGCCGCCAGGGGCTCACACTCATGGCCTTGGTCCATCCGTTCAGCCAGCCTGACTATACCCAGGAGAAAGAGCCGCCGCTCTGTATCAAGGCTCCTTATGCCTTGTCGTTGCTGGCCACACACAGCAGCGAGGGCATTGTGCCCGGCATCAACGACATCATGCGCGGAGGCTATCCGCTCCCGGAGGGAGGGGTGGCCCTGTCGGCAGACGAAAAAATCAGAAACGGCCGCCAGGCTATCCTGGCGCTGAAGGAGTATCGCGAACTGATGGCCCAAGACCGCCGGGGCTCTCTGGATGCCGGTGGACAGGAGCGGGCCGCAGTGCTGCGGCAGGTGGTGCAGGACAAGGTGAAGTATATGGGCTATGGCTACGTGCGAGACAAGGCCCAGCTGGTGCCCTGTGTCCCTGTGTGCTTTTACGCTTTCCGCGTGATGGTGGGCCTGGGCTGCTTGTTTATCCTCTTTTTTGCCGCCACGTCGTATCTCGTGTGGCGCAAGGATATTGCCCGCCACCGCTGGCTGTTAGTGGCCGCTCTCGGGATGTTGCCCTTGGGCTATGTGGCCAGTGAGTGCGGATGGATTGTGGCCGAACTGGGCCGGCAGCCTTGGGCCATTCAGGACCTGTTGCCCGTTTGGGTGGGCGTGAGCGACATCGGCAGCGGACAGGTCATGGCCACCTTCTTGACCTGCTGGCAGAGTATTCTTATCTCGGCCAGCAGGTCAAGAAGGGGCCCGGACCTGTGGAGGATTGACCGGCATGGGTTTGTTTTTGTATCACTAAAAAGAATAAGAATATGACAACATACGAAGTATTGCAACATTACTGGTGGCTGATAGTATCCCTGTTGGGGGCCATCCTCGTCTTCCTGCTTTTTGTACAGGGAGCCAACTCCATGCTCTTCTCCCTCGGGCGCACCGACGAGGAGCGGCGGCTGGTGGTCAACGCCACCGGGCGCAAGTGGGAGTTTACCTTCACGACCTTAGTCACTTTTGGCGGGGCGTTTTTCGCCTCATTCCCCTTGTTTTACAGCACCAGCTTTGGCGGAGCCTACTGGTTGTGGATGCTGATTCTCTTCTCGTTTGTCCTCCAGGCCGTGAGCTATGAGTTTCAGCACAAGCTGGGCAATCTGCTGGGCGCGCGCACCTTCCAGTGGTTTCTGGTGGTCAACGGTGTGGTGGGGCCCTTGCTCCTGGGGGGTGCGGTGGCCACCTTCTTCAATGGGTCGGGCTTCTTGGTGGACAAGGACAACATGGTGGGCGGCCTGCAGCCGGTCATCAGCCGTTGGGCCAATGCCAGCCACGGGCTCGACGCCCTGCTCGACCCATGGAACTTAGTGCTGGGTTTTGCCGTGTTTTTCCTGGCCCGCTGTCTGGGTGCCTTGTATATCGTGAGCCAGGTGGATGACCAGCCGGTGGTCTGTAGGGCTGTCCGCCAACTGCGGGTCTGTGCCGTTCCTTTTGTGCTGCTCTTTGTGGCCTTCTTAGTGCGCACCTTGTTGAAGGACGGTTATGCCGTAGAT
>CALGHW010000201.1 GCA_937916075.1 uncultured Prevotella sp. | reverse complement strand
GCGTTGCAACCAGACCATCAAGGGATGGACTGACGCTATCGTGCGCATGCCCGCCGGATCAGTATGGGAGGTTTACATCCCGCAGGAGCTGGCTTATGCCGAGCGCGCACAGGGCGAGATAAAGCCTTTCTCAACCCTGATTTTCAAGATTGAGCTGGTAAGCGTGGAAAACGGCAAGTAAGCCGTCATACCAAGAGAACATCATGAACAGGCGGAGATACAGAGACAAAAGGAGGGCCACACGGGCAGCACAAGACTGTCATACTGCGGGCACACTTGATTGTCTCTGTGTCTCTGTATTGTAATATTATCTTGTAAGATTAATATCAAGTAAGAAAATGAAGAATTTAGCAATCGTGGCACTGGCTCTTCTGGCCGGTGCATCCCAGGTGGCCCAGGCAGCTGTCAAGAAGACAGCCGTGAAGGCCAAGACTTTGAAGGTGCAGCCTGCACAGCTGAAGACATCATCCGACACACTGAGCTATGCCGCCGGCATGAGCATGACCAACGGTCTTATCCCCTACCTCGTTCAGCAGGAAGGCGTGGATACCGCTTATATGGCCGACTTTGTGCGTGGCTTCCAGGAAATGATAGCCAAGAAGGGCGACCCCAAGACCAAGGCTTATTCTGCCGGTCTGGCCATCGCCTCAAGAGTGCAGTCGAATATGCTGCCCCAAATCAAGAACCAGTTTACCGACAGCCCCGACCAGGTGGTGGAGCCGCTTGTGATCCGTGGCTTTGTAGACGCTCTGAAGAACGACACCACTGTGATGAACATGGGTAAGGCCGAGGTGGTGTTCAGAGCCAAGAGCGAGGCCGACAAGGCCGCCAAGGACGAGAAACTCTATGGTCCCAACCGGGAGGCCGGCGAGAAGTTCCTGGCCGAGAACGCCAAGAAGGACAGCGTCATCACCTTGCCCAGCGGCCTGCAGTATAAGGTGCTGGTGAAGGGCACTGGCGACATCCCCAAGGCTACCGACCGTGTGCAGGTGAACTATGAGGGTAAGCTGATTGACGGTACCGTGTTCGACGCTTCCAGCAAGCACGGCTCCAAGCCCGCCACCTTCCGTCCCGACCAGGTTATCAAGGGATGGACCGAGGCGCTGACCATGATGCCTGTAGGCAGTAAGTGGCAGCTCTTCATCCCGCAGAACCTGGCTTACGGCAGTCGTAACGCCGGTCAGATCAAGCCTTTCAGCGCTTTGATTTTCACCGTGGAGTTGGTTGGTATCGACAATCCTGCCGCCAAGAAGGCTGAGGCCAAGCCTGTCAAGCCGTTAAGCAAGGAGGAAGCCAAGAAGTTGGAAAAGGAAGCCAAGAAGGCCAAGAAAGCAGCTGCCAAGGCCAAGAAAGAGGCTGAGAAGTCCAAGAAGGAAGCTGCTAAATAAGCACAATGATGCCTCGCGGTATGGGCGTGCCTGTGCCGTGGCAATAGTATAAAGGGGAAAGCGGACGAGGTTTTCATACTCGTTAGCTTTCCCCTCTTTTTGTGGCGGGCGTGACTGTCGCGTCCGTATGCTTCTTACAGTTCCAAGCGGTCGAGCAGTTGCACATAGGTGTCGATGGCCTGGGCTATCTCGCTGACGCAAATATACTCGTCGGCCGAGTGAGAGCGTGACGACTGCCCCGGACCCAGCTTCAGCGAGGCGAAGGGCATGAGGGCCTGGTCAGAGAGCGTGGGCGAGCCGAAGGGGCGCATCCCCAGGGCTGTACACCGCTCCACCAGCGGATGATTCGTGGCGATGTGGGAGGAGTTGAGGCGGAAGGAGCGGGCCTTGACCTCACTCTTCACATGACTGCTTATCCAGTTGAACACCTCCTCGTTGCTGTAATACTCGTTGGTGCGCACGTCGATGATGAAGTGGCAGGCGTCGGGCACCACATTATGCTGTGTGCCGGCGTTGATGACTGTCACGGTCATCTTGGTGGGGCCCAACAGGGGGCTCACCTTCGGATAGCGGTAGTCACGAAGCCACAGCAGGTCGTCCAGCGCCTCATAGATAGCGTTGACACCCTCGTTTCGGGCGGCATGGCCCGACTTGCCGTGTGCCGTGCCGTCAATCACCATCAGTCCCTTCTCGGCAATGGCCGGCTGCATGCCCGTAGGCTCGCCCACGATGGCCACGTCTATCCGCGGCAGACGGGGCAGGGCCAGGCTGAATCCGCCGGCTCCCGACACTTCCTCCTCGGCTGATACGAGATAGACGAGGTTGTAGCTCCGCTCTCGGTCGCGCATGATGCGAAACACCTGAAGCAATGACACGAGTCCGCCGCCGCAATCGTTGGCCCCCAGGCCATAAAGCCGGTCGCCCTCCAATGTCGGGTCGTTGGGGTTGCGGGTCCATGAGCTCACGGGCTTCACCGTGTCGATGTGTGCGTTGAGCAACAAGGTGGGCCGGCTGTCATCGTGGTGTGGGTCCGGACAGAGAATGTTGTTGCCGATACGCTGGCAGCTGATGCCTATGCCAGTGATATAACGTTCCATCTCGTTGGCGGCCAGCGTCTCGTCGCGGCTTACGGAAGGGATGGCGATGAGCCGTTGGAGCAAGTCGACGGCCTGTTGGGTATATGCTTGATATTTGTTCATCTCGTTTCTATGATATGTTGACTTGTGCAAAGTTAGTGCAAGCGAGTGACATGACAAAATGAATATCATTCATTTTTCATGTCCGAGCGCAGCCAAACTTATCCAGAGTTAGTGCAAGCGAGTGACATGACAAAATGAATATCATTCATTTTTCATGTCCGAGCGCCGCACTTGACTTATTTAGAATTGTTCCCAAAAACATGGATAAAAGAAAGGAAAAAGCCCAAAAGACAAGAAAAATGTAGGTAAAAAGCGTCGGAAATGTTAAAAGTGTGATTTTTACGATAATTTTTTCTCCTGTTCTTGCACGATTTAGCAAATAAAGCTATACCTTTGCAAATAGTAACACAGACACAAAGAAATACTCTCGTTATGAATACATAATGGTGGTTATAATGACGAAATGACAACACAGACTGACAAGACTGAAAAAGAGGGCCCTTGGGCTCTCTTTTTTTTGTGCCCTCTCCGAGACTTTCATTCAATGCAGGGTCGGTGGATAGGTTGTGGGTGCGGCGTCTCACCGCACAATAAAAAAGATAGTGCCCGCTGACGAACCAACAACTTGATGACATACCGCCTGAATCAGGGCCCAAAAGCGCCTTGTTTAGCCTGATTTGTTGGCAGTCTTAGAGCCAGCCACCTTGGTGACTGACACCATTCACCAAGGTGACTGGCTCTAAGGCTGGCCATTTGCAGGGCTAATGCACCCCTTTTGGTTACCAATATTCCGCCAACGAGTTAGAAGCGGAAATGATAAGCAGGTGCTCAAAATTAATCGCATCTATGAACCTCACAAAAAGAAGTGTTGTTTTTATATCCATAAAAATGCCATTAAAGGAAGCAATGAATATCTCAATTTTTATTGTGCGGTGAGACACCGCACCCACAATATTGCTCAATCCTGCAGGTCGTATTAATTTTAAACACCTACAAGAATAGTAAATAGAGGCAACCAAGTCCCCCCAGAGTAATGTAGAGGCGTTTGAATCAATTTTGAACGCCTCTCGATTTGCATCCTTTTTGTCAGAAAATGTATGTACAAAGCAAAACAAAACTTAAAATAGCGGCTGATTGTAAATAAAAGGCATTACTTTTGTGGTTATAATGAAAATGCTATCGTATTTATAGTAAAAGATAAACAGAAAAAGTATTAACGACGCCAACTCTTATATATGATAAGGTGAAGGCATAAAAAACAAGAAGATTATGACAACAACAATCGTTATTTTAGTAGTTATCGCCGTATTGGTAATATGGCTCGTAAGCATCTACAACAACTTGGTGAAACTGCGCAACAACCGCGAGAACGCTTTTGCCAACATCGACGTGCAGCTCAAACAACGTTATGACCTCATCCCCCAGCTTGTCGCAACCGTAAAGGGATATGCCACTCACGAGAAGGAAACCCTGCAACGAGTTACCGAGGCCCGCGCAGTTGCAATGGGAGCCACTACAATCAACGACAAGATACAGGCAGACAATCAGCTGACCAGTGCACTTGCCGGATTGAAGGTATCGCTTGAGGCATATCCAGACCTGAAGGCAAACCAGAATTTCATCCAGTTGCAAGGCGAGATAGCCGACATTGAGAATAAACTCGCTGCCGTGCGCCGCTTCTTCAACTCCGCAACACGCGAGCTCAACAATGCCGTAGAGACATTCCCGAGCAACATCTTCGCCAAGATGTTCGGCTTCTCTCGCCAGCCTATGTTTGAGGTTCCGCGGGAAAGCCGGGCACTGTATGAAAAGGCGCCGGAGATTAAGTTCTAAAAAGCACCGAACGAAATGAAATACGTAGGAATGTATACCCAAATCAGCCGCAACAACAGGATGACCTTCTTGTTGCTGCTGATGTTTCCGCTGATAATACTCGGCGTTGTGTGGGCTTTTATCGCTCTGCTCAGTTATTTCGGAAACGGATATTATGACCAGTATGGCAATGTGGTTCACCAGATGGATGCCGAGGTGGTGAAGTATTATTTTCTCCATGCTTTGCCGTGGGTGGCAGGCGGTGTGGCAATATGGTTTATCATAGCTTATCTCTTCAACACGTCCATGGTCAGGGCAGCCACAGGAGCCCACTCGGTGACCAGAAAAGAAAATCCGCGACTATACAATATAGTGGAAAACCTCTGTATGACAGCAGGTATGGACATGCCGCAGATTAATATGGTAAACGATCCGCAGCTCAATGCATTTGCCAGCGGTATAGACAAGAAAAGCTATACCGTGACCGTGACCAGCGGACTGATGGACCTGCTCAACGACGAGGAACTGGCCGGAGTTATCGGTCATGAACTGACGCATATCCGCAACCACGACACCCGTTTGCTCATAACGAGCATAATCTTTGTAGGAATCATCTCAACGGTTATGAGCGTAATCGTGCAGATGATGTACAACCTGATGTGGTTTGGCGGCGGAAGCCGCAGGTTAGGCGGCAGTGACGATGATAACCGCAACAGCGGAGTTGCAATGATAGTGGTGCTGATAATAGGCTATGCACTTTGTGCCATAGCATATTTGTTTACGGCGTTGACGCGTTTCGCCATAAGCCGCAAGCGCGAGTATATGGCAGATGCCGGCGGCGCGGAGCTGTGTGGCAATCCGCTTGCCCTTGCCTCGGCCTTGAGAAAGATTAGCAGCGCCCCCGGGTTGCAGGGCGTGACGCGCGATGATGTGGCCCAGCTCTTCATCATCCATCCGCAGCACCTTACAAGGGGCGGAGCGTTGAATTTCCTTTCATCGCTCTTTTCTACTCATCCTGACACAAGGAAACGTATTGAGATATTGGAGCAGTTCTGATAAAAAATCCCTCACCACCAAACCATCGGTGGTGGGGGATTTGTCTTCGTGCGCTCGGCAAGGTATGCTATTTTCATGGGGTCGTATCTCGAATGGCACCCAAAATAGAAACCGTCGTATGCGGAACCGTATGTACGGTGGTGTGAGAGATCGGGATTTTATTCAAATCTTTAGCATTTCCATAACATCGTCAATACTGCGGTTCATAGCTTGTGCAATAGCTGCTGTTGGCAAGCCGGCCTTGTACATGGCCTGTGCCATTGTCTTTATTTGAATGCTCTGCTCAGAGAGTTGCGCATCTTTCTCGGAGAGTTGCGCAGTCTTTTCAGAGAGTTGTGCGTCTTTCTCAGAGAGTTGTGCGGTCTTTTC
>CALGHW010000200.1 GCA_937916075.1 uncultured Prevotella sp. | reverse complement strand
GACTGGCGCGGGGTGGACCCCAACACCGGTAACAGCATCTATGAACCCGCCGACGGTGCCAAGAACATCGTCAATATAGACGGACACGACTATACCACAAGCCTGAGCGAGGCGGCCTACTGCTATGCGGGCAGCGGCATTCCCTCCTTCACGGGAGGACTCTCCACCACTGTTTCCTATAAGAATGTGTCGCTCAGCGCCACGCTCTATTATCAGTTGGGCGGCAAAATCTACGACACAGCCTACAGCAATCTGATGACACCCAACCAGCGTTCGTTCAACAACCTGTCGGTTGACATCCTGGACCGCTGGCAGAACCCGGGTGACATCACCAGTGTGCCCCGCATTTCTGACGGCAGCGATGCCACCGACCTCATCGGCGAGAACTCCACCCGATGGATCACCAGCTCCGACATGCTGGAACTGGCCAGTGTCATCCTGTCGTACGACGTGCCCAAACGCTGGCTGCGCAACCTGGGCATCGCCAGCATCAAGGTGTATGCCTCCGGCGAAAACCTGTTCCAAATCACGGCACGCCGAGGGCTCTTTCCCCGCCAGAACACTTCCGGCTACTCCAACAACGGTGACACCTTCGCTCCTGCAAGGGCCTTTACAACAGGCATCAATCTGAGTTTCTAACAGTTTTTCCAACTAAAATTATGACAACATACATGATAAGAGACACTTTCCTTAAAATCATGATAGGACTCGCCTGCGGATTGACCGTCACAGCCTGCAGCAGCGACTATATGGACGTATCGTCTACCGAAGATGTGGACGCATCATCCATCTTCACCACGACAGACGGCGGCATGATGGCCATCAACGGCATCCACCGGCTGATGCACGAATCATCGGCCAGCTGGTATGCACAGGGCGGCTACCAGCTCTTCATGCTCACCACCGACCTCATGGCCGACGATGTGGTGTTCACCAAGAGCAACGCCTGTCTCACCTGGTCGGCCCAGCTGACCATGCACCAGACGCCCTCCAACCGCGACAACAAGTATTATTACGAATTTTTCTACCGCATCATCGCCAATGCCAACAAGATTATCGCAGAGATTGACCAGGCTGACGGCGAGGCGGCCATGCGCCAATACATCAAGGGACAGGCCCTGGCTTACCGGGCCTTTGCCTATTTCAACCTGGTGCAGATGTACGGCAAACGCTACGTCAACGGACAGGACAACACCCAACCCGGCGTGATTCTCCGCACCGACGACAGTCATGAGAACAAGCCAAGGGCTACGGTCGAGGAAGTATACAAGCAGGTGAACCAAGACCTCGACGAGGCCATCCGGCTACTCTCGGAATGTGGCGTGGAACGAGCCAACAAAAGCCATATTAACCAAGCAGTGGCCATGGGACTGAAAACCCGCGTATTACTCACACAAGGCAAATGGAACGAGGCGGCCGACATGGCCGACCAGTGTATCACAGCCAGCGGAGCCACCCTGGACGACAACACCTATGTCACCACCGACTACCGGATGTCGTCGGCCAACAGCAGCGAATGGATCTGGGCCAAAATCTCACAGGCCGACCAGGAAGGAACACTCAAACAATACCATGCCTTCAACTCCAACAGCAACGCCAGCTACAACCGCAACACGCCACGCTGCATCTACAACAAACTGTATGACCGCATCAGCAACACAGACACAAGAAAAGGGGTATGGTTTCCAAAGGCACAGGACAAAAGCGTAAAGCCCGCTCCCGTCTATCCGGCCAACGGCAACCTGTTCAACTACATGAGCAACAAGTTTCTGCTACCTGTAGGCAGTGACCAGAAGGCTGCAGGCGACGTGCCCTATATGCGGCTGCCCGAAATCATTCTGATCAAGGCTGAAGCCCTGGCCAGAGCCGGCAAGAACGAAGAGGCCGCTCAAGCACTCTATCCCCTGGCCCACAGCAGAGACAAGGCTTACCAACTGTCAACACGGCAAGGCGAGGCCCTCATCGATGAAATCATGACGCAACGACGTGTGGAACTGTGGGCAGAAGGATTCAGATGGTTTGACTTGAAACGACTCAACCAAGACCTCGACCGCGGACCTGCCCCGCGTACAGAACTGGGCTACTCAGCCGATGGATGGAAGAGTGGCAAGGTGGCCAAGAATGTAGACCCCGAGGCATCCAACTATAATATGTATGACACCAAGGCCATCGGCGAGGAAAACCGGTACCGCAAGGCCGGCACCAACTTCTGGCAATGGCTCTTCCCTGAGTCGGAAATCAACGTCAACCCGCTCTGTCAGCAGAATCCACTATACACACATGCAGAGGAGAATCAATAAAAACGTTTCGAACACAGGCTCCCGTAAGGACACCCCTTCACCCATAAAGTGAAACAAAGACTTTGAATGTCAAGAAAAAGAATAGAACCAAGAATGGACACAAGAAAAATCATCATGACAACAGTGTTGTGCGGATGCTTGATGGACACATCCGCCTGCACATCGGTCATCATCAGCGGACGCCTCACCCAGGACGGACGCCCGCTGATGTGGAAAAACCGCGACACGAGCAATCCCTATAACTGTGTGGTCTACCAACAGGGCGAACGCTATGGCTATGTGGCCGTGGCCAACAGCAACACGGCCCGACATCCACGCTCAGTGTGGATGGGGGTCAACGAGCGGGGCTTTGCCATCATGAACACACAGTCATATAACCTGGCCGAACCTGACGACACGCTCGGAAGCAAAGCCAACGGCGCCATTCTGAAGCGGGCCTTGGAAATCTGCGAGACCGTGGAAGATTTCAAGACACTACTGGACACGCTGCCTCACCCCCTGTATGCCACGACCAACTATGGCGTTATCGACGCCAAGGGCGGCGCCGCCTATTTCGAGACCGGACACAATGGCTACCAGCTGTTTGACGTCAACGACACCCTGAACTGTCCGAAGGGCTATATCGCCCGGGCCAACTATTCCATGAGCGGCAAAGACAAGGCGGGGAAAGGCTACCCACGCTACCTGCAGACCCAACTGACTGTTGACCAGGCCTTGGCCAACAGAACAGCCATCACCCCACGATGGATATTCGACCATCTCTCGCGCTCTTTTGCCAATCCCGTCATGGGCATCGACCTGACTTCGGGCCATTTCAACAAGCCGGAGACCAACGGATGGTTTTGCGAGGAAGACTTCATCGCCCGCCGCAAGTCTACGTCGGCCGTGGTGATACAAGGCGTGAAGAAAGGCGAGGACGCCAGCCAGACCGTCATGTGGACTTCCATCGGCTACCCTCCCGTATCGCCCATCATTCCCCTTTGGGCCA
>CALGHW010000199.1 GCA_937916075.1 uncultured Prevotella sp. | reverse complement strand
TGTATTGCATGCCATTGTTCGCCAATCGCCAAACGATGTCGGTCTTGTCTACATAGAGGTAGCCCTCTTCTCTGATTTTCTTGAACGACTGTATGCCAGCCGGTAGTTTGCGGGTGTTGATGTCTGCCATATCTTGTTTCTCCTGTTTTCATTCAAAGATAGTGCAAGCGAGCTTTGCTTATCTTCTGCAAAGATAAGCAAAGCTTTTAAATCCTCCAAATATCGGATATGCATTTGAGGGTGGTTCTATTTAAAAACGTTCATGTATGTTGTGCTCCTATTTGTCACTCCTTTGCCGCAACCTGTACATACACAAAAAAAGCCCCACAGAACGCAACGGGACAAGGGGTAAGTATTGCCAATAATAAGACAAGTCCCCAAGGACATGGGACTGCCATGTCCTTGAGGACTTGTTTCCATGCTACTTGGTTGCACAAAGGCACCAAGAGGCATCAGCGCTTCATCATCTGGCGGGTGGTGTTGCCCTGCCGGATGATGTAAAGGCCCTTGGGCAAGCGGTCAAGACAGGGCTGTGAGCCCAACTGGCGGTCGACGAGCACGCCCGCTGATGAATAGATGAGGATGGGAGATGACGAGGCCGGAGCAGAAAGTGCTTCTATGCCCGCCGCCTGACTGTCTACCGTGAAATAGGCACGGTTGTAGCCGTAAGTGACGGAAGGTATCAGCGTGGTCTGATTGGAAGTGCTGAGATAGGCCAAAGCCAAGAAATAGCGTTTGCCTTCCTCCAGCCCCGTAAATGTGCCATGCATATCGATGTCCAGCTTGTCGCCCTCGCCTATCACGATGGGAGCAGAGGTGTAAGCCACCGCGGAGTTGCCGTCCTCGGGGAACACATAAGCCACAAGCAGGTTGGAATAGAAACCGCGGAGACAGGACAGCTGGGTGGTGAAATGAACATCCGAAGGCGACACATGGTCGGCATTCTCCACCCGCAGGCGCTTGAACACCTGCATACTGAGCGTGCCTGCGGGCACGGCATTGACCGTGACGGCCACAGCGTCGCTGATGTCATTGCCCTGGGCATCCTGCAACACCATGTTGTAGTCGCCCGCTGTCGAGGGAACGGTCACGGAGAGCTCCACCGTCTGGGTCATGCCGTCCGACAGGTCAACCCGCAGGCGGTTGGTGCGCTGCAGTCCGGACACGGTCTGGCCCGTGGCTGGATTCTTGAAGACCACATACACATAGTCGTAATACTCGTTGCCGGTGTTGGTCAGCGAGGCCGACACGCTACACGTCTGACCGGCATAGAGTTTGGAGCCGGGGGTGAGACTCGTGGCGCGGAGCGTGCCCGGTGTGACAGCAGGGTCACGGAAGGTGACGGTACCGTCACTGACGGTAGCCACGAGATAACTGTTGGCCGAAGGACGCTTGGTGTGGAGGTCCTGCCAAGTGTCGGTGCCCGTCTGGCGGTAAATGGGATATACCTTGTAGGTGCCGTTGGCGCGGGGGAAGCCCGACGTGCTGACCGTGTAATAAGAGACGCCACTATAGGAAGGCACGCTGACATCGCTGCCCGCCCCCAAGCAGACGGCCTGACCACTCTCGTCGACCACCTTGATGCCCATATAAAAAGAGGTGGAGGTCAAGGCCATCGAATAAAACGGACCGTAGAAGGTGGCGCTGGAGCCAAGCGACAGCGAGGAGGTGCTGGCCGTAAAGTTCTCGCCATAGACCAAGGCCTTGTAGGAAGAGCCCGACTGAGCCGGACGGAGACCTATCATGGCATCCTGGTCATAATTGTAACCGGAGTCGCTGCCGCCCGTACCCTGGATGGAGGGAGTGAGCGCCGAGATGAGGAAATAGCCGTTGCTCACGCCGTCCCATCCCCAGTTGATATGGAAATAGCCGTCGCGGTATCCGTCGGCCACAAAGGCATGGCCGGCGTTGGTATTGTTGGTGCCCGAATAATAGACAGGACGGCCGTCGGCCAACTCGCCATAGAGCAAGTCGGTCCACTCGTCGAGTCCATAATAATCACGGAAAGCGAGCTGGAGGCCCTTGTCGTACTTGAAGTTGCGCGTCAGTCCTACGGCTACTTGATTGCTGCCGGTGCCGCTGCCATCCAACTGGTAGGCCATCTCGGAGGCCACGCCCACATGATACATCAGTTGGGCCACGGCGGTGCGCGATGCCTCGGTACTGCCAGAGCCATAGGTGTCGGTCATGGCGTCCCAGTCGTAGGAGGCCTTGCTGAAGTCTACCGAGAGCGTCTGATAGCTATACCCGTTTCGCCACCGGTAGGAATAGGTGCCGGTACCGGTGTCGGGCCACTTGTGGTAATACATGATTTGGGCCACGGCAGTGGCCACGCAACCCGTGGGACAGTTTTCACCGTTGACCTGCGGACAGTCCAGGTTGTAGGGGTCGTCCTGCCCCCACTGCGACTTCATCAGCGGCTCGATGGCGGCCCGGGCCGTAACCTTGGCCGGAGCCATGACAGCCGGATGGGCGGCGGCATAGGCTATCTGGCGATCGTATTCACCCAGCCACCACTTCAGGTTGGCCGGCATCTGGCCGGCCTCCAGGGAGCCCTCGTCGGCATAGCCGAGCACGGTGTCGACCGCCCGGTCGTCGGCAGCCACGATGACAAAACCTGAGGCCACGCCACGGTTGAAGGCATAATAGCCGGTGGTTGACTTGACCAGGCGGAGCACGCTGTCGCCAGCCTTGGCCTTACGCACACCGCCGGTGGCACCATTCATAAAGCGCGCGGCAATGTCGTAAGCCTTCTCTTCGCTGATTTTGTCGGCCATGACCATCGAGACAGTCATCACCAGCAAGAACAACACTGAAAGGATTCTTTTCATTTCGTTTTTTTGTTATGATAATATTATTAAAGGATACACAGTATCTGCCCCGACCTTGCGGACCAACCATCGCCGCTTGCCGAGCGCAGCCTATCTTTTGCAAAGGTAGTGCAAATGGGCGATATGACAAAATGTAGCATGACCATTTAAGTAATGTTTAAACCTTAATTCCGCAACA
>CALGHW010000198.1 GCA_937916075.1 uncultured Prevotella sp. | reverse complement strand
ACTGGTGAGAATCATCGACATGCCCGGGCCTGGCGGCAACGTCACGGCCATTGTGCAGGGACTGGGACGCTGCCGGCTCAAGGATGTCACCCGCACTAAGCCTTACTGGTCGGGACACGCCCAGATTATGCCGGAAATCCTGCCGAAGGCCAATGACAAGGAATTCAAGACGGCACTCGACGACCTGCGCAACAACGTGCAGAATTTCGTCCACATGAACGAGGATATCCCCGACGAGTCGCTCTTCGCCATAAACAACATCCACAACGAGGTGCTGGTGGTCAACTACATCTGCACCACCATGCCCTTCACCATTGAGGACAAGGAGAAGCTTCTGAAGGCCGACAGCATGACTGACCGTGTGCTCCTCTCGCTCAAGGTGCTCTACCGCGAGGGGCAACTGCTGCAGCTGAAACAGGAAATCCGCTCCAAGACACGCGAAGACCTTGACGAACAGCAACGCGAGTATTTCCTGCAACAGCAAATCAAGAACATCAAGGAGGAACTGGGCAACGGCGAAGGCTCGCCGGAACGCAAGGAACTGCTCGACAAGGGACTTCACAAGAACTGGAGCAAGGATATGCTCAAGATCTTCATGAAGGAGCTTGACAAACTCGACATGCTCAACACGCAGAGTCCGGACTACAGCCTTCAGGTCAACTACCTCCAGACACTTGTCAACCTGCCGTGGAACGAGTACACCACCGACAACCTTGACCTGAAACGTGCGCGGCGCATTCTCGACCATGACCATTACGGCATGGAGAAGGTGAAGGAGCGCATTCTTGAGTATATGGCAGTACTTAAACTGAGAGGCGACCTGAAATCGCCGATCATCTGCCTGTACGGCCCTCCCGGAGTCGGCAAGACATCACTCGGCAAAAGCATTGCCTCGGCCATGAAACGCAAGTATGTGCGCATGTCATTGGGCGGCCTGCACGACGAGAGCGAGATTCGCGGACACCGCCGCACCTACATTGGAGCCATGCCGGGACGGATAATCAAGAACATCCAGAAGGCCGGCTCGTCAAACCCCGTGTTTATCCTCGACGAGATAGACAAGCTGACCCAAAACACAGTCAACGGCGACCCCGCATCGGCCATGCTCGAAGTGCTTGACCCCGAACAGAACGCCGCCTTCCACGACAATTATCTTGACCTGGACTATGACCTGTCGAAGGTGCTGTTTATCGCCACGGCCAACGACCTGAACACCATTCCGCGCCCCCTGCTCGACCGCATGGAGCTGATAGAGGTAAGCGGCTATATCACAGAGGAAAAGACAGAGATAGCCAAGCGTCACCTCATCCCGAAAGAGAAAGAGAACACAGGACTGGCCGACGAGAAGCTCACGTTCACCAAACCGGCCATCGAGAAAATCATCGAGCAGTATACCCGCGAGAGCGGCGTGAGACAACTGGAGAAGCAAGTGAACAAGGCGTTGCGCAAGCTCGCGTTCCACAAGGCCAAAGACGGAGAGCTGCCCTACAACAAGATAACCCCCACAGAGATAGAGGACCTGCTGGGCAAGCCGCCATTCTACCGGGACATCTACCAAGGCAACAACTATGCCGGCGTGGTGACAGGACTGGCATGGACCAGCGTGGGCGGCGAAATACTCTTCATCGAGACCAGCCTGAGCAAAGGCAAGGGCTCCAAACTCACCCTGACCGGCAACCTGGGCGACGTGATGAAGGAGTCGGCCATCCTGGCACTCGAATATGTCAAGGCACACGCCGAGAAGCTCAATATCGACTACCGCATCTTCGACAACTGGAACATACACATCCATGTGCCCGAGGGGGCCACCCCCAAGGACGGTCCGTCGGCCGGCATCACCATCGCCACCTCAATAGCCTCGGCGCTGACCCAGCGCAAGGTGCGCAAGAACACGGCCATGACCGGCGAGATAACCCTGCGCGGAAAAGTGCTCCCCGTGGGCGGCATCAAAGAGAAAATCCTGGCCGCCAAGCGGGCCGGCATCACCGACATCCTGCTCTGCCAAGACAACCGGAAGGACATCGAGGAAATACCCGAGATATACCGCAAGGGAGTCACCTTCCACTATGTGGAAAACGTGCAGGACGTGTGGGACTTCGCCCTGACCGACGAACTGGTGGACCACCCGCTGAAATTCGACATCGACGACGAAAAGAAAGAGGCTGGCAACCAGACTGACAACAAGTAAGAAAAAAAGACACACCAAGAAGAGACACATGACATTCGAACTGCAACATACAGACCCATGCTCCGACGCCCGCACCGGACTGATCACAACAGCCCACGGACAAATCAAGACCCCTATCTTCATGCCCGTAGGAACCTGCGGCAGCGTGAAAGGCGTACACTTCCGCGAACTGAAAGAGCAGGTGAAAGCCCAGATTATCCTGGGCAACACTTACCACCTCTACCTCCGTCCGGGACTCGACATCCTGCGCGCCGCCGGCGGACTGCACGGCTTCAACGGCTGGGACCGCCCGCTGCTGACCGACTCGGGCGGCTTCCAGGTGTTCTCGCTCACCGGCATCCGCAAGCTCCGCGAGGAAGGGTGCGAGTTCAGGTCACACATCGACGGCTCCAAGCATATCTTCACGCCTGAGAACGTCATGGACACCGAGCGCGTCATCGGAGCCGACATCATGATGGCCCTCGACGAGTGTCCTCCAGGACAGAGCGACTACCAGTATGCCAAGCAAAGCCTGATGATGACCCAACGGTGGCTGGACAGATGTATCAAGCGGTTTAACGAGACCGAACCGCTCTACGGCTACGACCAGACACTCTTCCCCATCGTGCAGGGATGCACCTTCAAGGACCTGCGTAGCGAGGCCGCCAAATACGTGGCCGACAAGGGGGCCGAGGGCAACGCCATCGGCGGACTGGCCGTAGGAGAACCCACCGACGTGATGTATGACATGATAGAAGTGGTCAACGCCATCCTGCCCAAGGACAAGCCCCGCTACCTCATGGGTGTGGGCACCCCGCAGAATATACTGGAGGCCATCGAGCGCGGCGTGGACATGTTTGACTGCGTGATGCCCACCCGCAACGGCCGAAACGCCATGCTCTTCACCTACAACGGCACCATGAACATGCGCAACAAGAAGTGGGAAAAGGACTTCACGCCCATCGACCCTGACGGATGTGAAACCGACCAGGTGTATACCAAGGCCTACCTGCACCACCTCTTCAAAGCGGGAGAGCTGCTGGCCATGCAGATAGCCAGCATCCATAACCTGGCTTTCTATCTCCGGCTGGTCACAGACGCCCGCCAGCATATCGAACAGGGCGACTTCGTGGCCTGGAAGCGCGGTGTCATCGACAATCTGGGACGGAGAATATAGTCACGGCGAGGGCAAGAGATTAAAGGATTAAAGAAGAAGGACTCCATGTCCTACCCCAAGATTTTATGAAATACAGCAAAATCAGAAGAAGGCTCAAGCTACTCAAACAGATACGCGCCTTTCGACGGAAGACCCAAGGACTGGAAAAGGGGCTCCGCCTGGCCGGCCGTCTGCTGGGACGAGTCAATCCGTTCAAGTATGTCAGACTGATTGACCGATATATCATCGGCAAGTTTATCGGTACCTATATCTACTCGATTGCCTTGATCATCTCGATATCCATCGTGTTTGACATCAATGAGAACCTGGCCAAGTTTACCACAAACCACGCGCCGCTGCGGGCCATCGTGTTTGACTATTACGCCAACTTCGTGCCCTATTTTGCCAACCTGTTCAGCCCGCTGTTTGTCTTCATCGCCGTGATTTTCTTCACGTCAAAGCTGGCCGGCAACTCAGAGATTATCGCCATGATGGCCTGCGGCATGAGCTTCAAGCGCCTGTTGCGCCCTTACCTCCTGTCGGCCGCCATGATATCCCTGCTCAACTTCTACCTCGGATCCTACGTGATACCCAAGGGCAATGTGGTACGGCAGAACTTCGAGTCGCTCTACAAAAACAACAAGAAGAACACCTCGGCCAGCAATGTCCAGCTGCAAGTGGGCAAGGGGGTCATCGCCTACATCGCCCAGTATGACGACATCCACAAGACGGGCTACGGATTCTCGCTCGACAAGTTTGAGAACAAGAAGCTGGTGAGCCACATGACGGCCAGCACCCTCCAGTATGACACCATCTCGGACAGCAAGTACCACTGGAAGGCCATCAACTGGAAGATACGCACCCTCAAGGGCATGCGCGAACACATCACCACGGGCATCGAGAAGGACACGACCATCCTGATGGAACCGATGGACCTGGTGTTCAGCAAAGGACAGCAGGAGACCTTCACCAGTCCGGAGCTGCTCGACTATATCTCCAAGCAAAAAGACCGCGGCTCCAGCAATGTGGTGCAGTATGAGGTGGAATACCACAAGCGCATAGCCTCATGCTTCGCCTCGTTTATCCTGACCATCATCGGCGCAAGCCTCAGCTCACGCAAGCGCAAAGGCGGCATGGGCATGTATATC
>CALGHW010000197.1 GCA_937916075.1 uncultured Prevotella sp. | reverse complement strand
CTGCTCTCATAACACACCAAGACTGCAAAGTGGTCCACAGCCATCGTGTCGGGCCTGACAAACAGCTGGGCAGCGTAGCTGTCAAGAGTCAACCTGGATGTCAAAGGCTTCCACTTGGCCGTGTAGAAGGCCATCTGGCTCTCCTGGGCGGTGGTGCCATAGGTATGGACCACGCAGACAGTCTGCCGGGTAGAATCAGGCCCTACGGTAGCCGAAGGCAACAACTTCATTTCCACCAGTGCCGAACTGTCGGTCCGGATACGCAGATAGCTGTCGGTCAAGACCTCCATTCTGCTTTTTCCTCCCAACGCATCGACAACCTCTGCCACCATCTTTGAGTCCATAAAGTCAAGCATGTCCAGCCGGTTGTTAACCGTCAAATAAGGCAACACCGAGTCGGGCATCTGTTTCAGCACATCACGAATCTGCAGTGACTGGGCTCCCAGAGGAAGCCACAGCCCTAACAAGAGGAGTATCAACAGTTGTTTCATTCTTACTATCATATCTTTCTGTACTATACCTATCGTTCATGTTTTTACTCCTTGCGTCTCCATATATTCATCACTTTGCGGCGGATAGCCACCATATTGATGATGGAAATCAAGGCAAAAAGCAACAGTCCCACGACAAACGACGGAACCATACTACCGTCATCAATATCAGGAAACAGCGTCTCGACAACGCCCATATAATAGCCCCGCAAGAAGTAGAGCACAATCCAGGCGATGACAAGCACCAAGATATTCAAGCCAATGGTCAACAGCTGGTAAGGCAAGGCCACCTTGTCTGGACCATAGCCAATCAGCAGGAGATTCTCCAACTTAGAAGAATTCTTCTGGACCAGCAAATAAATGCTGAGCATCAGAATATAGAAGCTCAAAGCACTGATAACTAATCCAATGGCCATCACCAACGTAACCACCATTTTGAGGAAGTAGGTAGTTTTCTCCGCATCCATATTATCCTCAGTCTCATACCCCTTGTTATCCAAGAATTTTGAAATATGCTCATCCGTAGGATTGCCTACCTCAACAATCAGCCGCGTGGGGTCGCTCTTCTGCCCTGGCGCATAAAAGCTGTTGCTCCAGTCCATAAAACTTTGGGGTACTAAAATGGAATTCAGCCGGTTAGAGAACCCGATTACCCTACCCTTATATTCATCCTGATGCCCATTGCCATGGATGAAGATAGTGAAGTCTATCATGCCCACCAGTCCATCACTTATTTTAGGCAACGAGTGGCTTTGGGCAAAACCGAAGTTATACATGGTGATATACGAGCGGGGCAGGATGATAGGCACCTCTTTGGAACCCTCTTCCCATTTCCACTGCGAAAGCGGGACATCTACAAACCCGTCGGGGACACTCTCAAAGAAGAGTTCCGAACTGAGCACCTGAACCCCATTGACACCCATATGGGCATCCACCTTATATTCCGTAGAGGTAAAGGCTCCCACCTTACGGGCAAACGACTGCCGCCCTACCTCTGACGCTTCGACCTGGTTAAACGAGCTGCTGCGTCCCGACAGCGTCGTGGCAGTAGAAATACGCTTGCTCAATATCAGATAGTCAGCCCGCATAAACGAGTCACCCTGCGTGAATACAGGAAGGACATCCCGATAAAACTGAAACCCCAACAGGACAATGAGCATGCCGAAAAGATTCGCGAAAAAGAAACCTACAAACTGTGGCACACTAATGTGCCGACGGAGTAATTTCCATACCAGATTCATAATCTCAATGTCCTTTCATAATTTAAATTCATGTGTTTGCCGATACTCGTCACGATAACCCCGGCTCCCTGTCGGTTGGCCTCTTCCATCATGATGTCACCCATGATGCGCGAATTATTGTCGTCAAGATGGCTGATAGGCTCATCGGCCAAGATAAAGTCAAACGGCTGCGCCAAGGCCCTTATCATGGCCACGCG
>CALGHW010000196.1 GCA_937916075.1 uncultured Prevotella sp. | reverse complement strand
ATCTAGACTCGGTGTGGGCCATCGAGCATGATTTTATGGATTCGTCTTATTCGGCCCTCTATCGTTCGATGCATGACTTCCTCTCCGCGACGCCGCGGCGGCGCGACCTGTTGCTCGGCCAACGCCAACCGGAGACCGACCAGACTGTGGGTCTCCGGGGCGACTATGCCCGTGACGGACGGGCGGAATTCAACGACTTGGTGCTCCATGCCAAGCAAGCCCGTGACCTCTACCTCATCATCGGTCCGCCGGGCACGGGCAAGACTTCTTATGGCATGCGCAACCTGCTGGAAGAGTATCTTCTGGAACCGGACACGTCTGTGCTGTTGCTCTCTTACACCAACCGGGCTGTTGATGAAATATGCAGCAAACTGGTAGAGATAGACGGTGGGCGGCTCGACTTTATTCGGCTGGGCCATGAGTTCAGTTGCGAGGAAAGTTACCGCCCCTACCTGTTTAGCAACAAGGCGGCCCAGTGTCGTGATGTTACGGAAATCCGGCAGATGATTCATCGCACACGGGTGTTCTGTGGCACTACCACTTCGCTCTGTTCCCATATCGACCTGTTTCAGCTCAAGCAGTTTGACTTGGCTATTGTGGACGAGGCGTCGCAGATACTCGAACCGCATATCATTGGTCTGCTGTCCGCCCGTCATGGCGAGGAAGACGCCATCCGCAAGTTTGTGCTGATAGGTGATGAGAAGCAGTTGCCCGCCGTGGTGCAACAGACGGCTGAAGAGTCGCAGGTCAAGGAGGAGGCGTTGCGGAAGATAGGATTGAAAGACTGTAGGCTGTCGCTTTTCGAGCGGTTGCTTCATCTCTATGGCTACTGCGATGGACAGCTCGACGAGCGCTGCTGCCATATGCTCACCCGGCAGGGACGTATGCATCCCGACATTGCCCGCTTCCCCAATTACGCCTTCTATCAGAATGCGCTCCGGTCTGTGCCGCTTGCCCACCAGCGGGAGGCCACTCCGGTCGTCGGTCCGGGGCGCAACGGTCTGGAGGACTTGCTCGTCAGCAGGCGTGTGGCCTTCCTGTCGTGCCGGGCCGACGGCTGTCCGGAGGAGTCCGACAAGGTCAACAGGGTCGAGGCCCGGTTGATAGCGGCCTTGGTCAAGGCGGAGTACGACCGTCTAGGTGATGCCTTTGATGCCCGACAGTCGGTGGGTGTCATTGTGCCCTATCGCAACCAAATCGCCACCGTGCGCAGTGCGGTGGCCGCCTGTGGGATAGCGGTGCTTCAGGACATCACGATTGACACTGTGGAGCGTTATCAGGGTAGCCAGCGCGACATGATTGTGTATGGATTTACGGTGAAACGGTATTATCAGCTCGGCTTCTTGACCAGCAATGAGTATGTGGATGAGACTGATGGGTCGGTTGTAGACCGCAAGTTGAACGTGGCCATGACTCGTGCCCGGAGGAATCTGGTGCTCGTGGGTAATGCAGCTTTGTTGAGCCGCGATGTCACATTCTATAAGTTGATAGCTTACGTGAAGGGGCAGCAGGGCTATTTTGATGTGTCGCTGGATGACGTTGAGGCTGGACG
This sequence comes from uncultured Prevotella sp., assembly GCA_937916075.1. Lineage (GTDB taxonomy): Bacteria > Bacteroidota > Bacteroidia > Bacteroidales > Bacteroidaceae > Prevotella. The sequence continues at coordinate 7,798 of CALGHW010000196.1, read as the reverse complement.
GTTTGAGGTGCCGGAGCGGAGCGTCCTGGACGAGGAGTCCATGCCCGACTGTCGGGCGGTGTTCAGCAGTGGGGTGGCCCAGGCGTTTGAGCAGTGGGTGACTTCCTTGCTCCGACAGGACAAACGGACGGAGTGGCCCCGGCGGATATTGGGTCGTCCCCGTGAGGTCAATCTCGACCTGATAGGTTATGGCCGCGGCTCTTTTGGCAAGGTGCGCATCCTGTTTGAGCATGGCCGATTCCGGAAGGTGGATTTGTTGGAGCAGGTATTGCTCTACTGTCATTACCTGATGCCCCTTTATGCCGGACGGATGCGGAGATTGCTGGAGGCTCACCGTGAGCGTATTCTGGCGGACGCGCATGCTTGTGGTGATAAGGTCTGTGTGGTTGACTGTGGGTGTGGTCCGGCCACGGCGGGTGTGTCCTTTGCCGCAGCCTTTGGCTCCCTCTTGTCTATCAACTATGTGGGCATTGACGCGTCGGCCGAGATGCGGCTGATGGCCCGCCGGATGATGGAGGCGGCTGACTGCTGTCAGAATCTGAGTACCTATGCGTCGTTCTCTGAGATACCTTCCGAATATTGGACTGGGCTTGGTAGTGAATCTGCCTTGTCAGTCTTTCTGTTCTCGGAATTCTTCTCCTGTATCACGCCGGCCCAGGCCGAACGTTTGGCCTGTCGGTTGGTGGAGAAGATGCGGCGTGGTCCGCAGTACCGTTATCTCTTTGTGGTCAGTCCCGATGGCGCCGCCCCGGCCTTCCATACCTTCCGTCGGATTGTCAGTGAGAGCGGTCTGCCGGCCGGATGGCTTGTCGCATGATGCGGCAAGCCGTCATCATATTTGTATAAAATAAAAGTGGCGAGCTTCTCTGTGAGAAAGCTCGCCACTTGTGAATCTATCCTGAAGTTATTAGAACTTGGCCATTTTGATAGCGTCGATAGCACACTCATCACCCTTGTTGCCCAGTCGGCCACCACTACGGTCTTTAGCCTGCTGCAGGTCTTCCGTGGTCAGCAGACCGTAGATGATAGGAATCTCGCTGGTGGTGTTGAGGCGTGCGATGCCGGCGGTCACACCTTGGCAAATGTAGTCGAAGTGGGGTGTCTCTCCCCGGATGACGCTGCCCAGGATGATGATGGCGTCAAAACTGCCGTTGAGCGTCATCTGATGTGCTCCGTAAATCAGCTCAAAGCTGCCCGGTACGGTCTTGACATGGATATTCTCCGGCAGGGCCCCGTGCTTTTCGAGGGTGCTTACGGCGCCGTTGAGCAGGGCTCCTGTGATTTCCGGGTTCCACTCGGCCACCACGATGCCGAAGCACATGTTGCTGGCGTCGGGCACTGTGGCCGAATTATAGTCTGACAGGTTGTGAAGTGCTGTTGCCATGGTTATTTTGTTGTAGCACGTTCGATATACTTGTCGATAGTCTGATATTGCATGGAGTTGAAGTACTTCTCCTTAATCTCCTGATACAGCTTGAGGGCCTCGTCCTTCTTGCCCTGGCTCTCCAGTATTTCTCCGGCCTGGATGAGGAAGGTGGGCGACAGACTGTTGTTGTCGGCCTTCTTGGCGGCTTCTGTCAGCAGGCTGACAGCCTTGTCGAGCTGGTTGAGGTGAGCGTAGGCGTTGCCTAAGGCGGCTGTGGCGGCGGGACTGATCATCTGGTCGCCCTTGGTGTCAAACTTCTCCAAATAGTTGGCGGCCTCGTTCCATTTGCCCAGTTGGGCGTAGCAGAGACCGGCATAGAGGTTGGCCAGGTTGCCTGCGTCAGTGCTGCTGTAGTCGTTGGCTATAGCGACGAATCCGGGGTAAGTGGCACCGTCACCGTTGAGGGCCTTGTCAAATTGCTCGTTGTCGAAATACTCCTGGCCCTTGGCCAGCGTGGTGCTTGCCTTCTCCTGACGGGGGGCGGCCACATACGTGTTGTAGACGATGACTCCGGCGATGATGACGATGATTGCAATCACTCCGTAGATGATGGCTTTCTTGTATTTCTCGAAGAAAGCCTCTGACTTGTTCAGTGACTCGCTGACATTGAGCGAGTCCTTGTGCGTTTGGTTATTTGCCATTTTTTATTTTTGATTTTTTATTTGCAATAAAAAGCGAGGACAAAATTACTGATTTTCTTGCATATAGTGAAATTTATCACTGACTTTTTCATCTTTTGCAGGTGATTATCCTTGTTTTTGTAGAGATTTGTCGGTTGCTTCTTTTCTCGAAAACTGGAAAACGGTGGCTGTGTAGTGTGTCGTCCGGACATGAAAAACCGGTGCCGGGAAGTGGACGGCTGTGCTTTTCGGAAGGAAAAGTCGTTGTGTGTCCGCTTCTCGGCACCGGTGGTTGTTGGTTGGGATAATGGGTTTATTTCACCATCACCTTTTTGCCGTTGATGATATAGAGACCCTTGCCGAGGCTGCTCAGCTGGGCCTTGTCGGTAGTGGTCATTATCTTGACGCCACCGACGGTATACACGTTCCATACACCGGCCTGTGCGCTTACGGCTGTGTTGATGCCGTCGCTGGTGCCGATGTAATAGGTGAGAGTGAATGCCTCGGAGTTGCGGTCGCCCTCGTCGCCCAAGGCAAACTTGGCTGCCGGGACATGCACTGTGTAGGTGCCTGCGGCGGTGATGGCCTGGTCGAGCGTGATGACCATCTGGTTGAATTCCTGTCCGAAGTTGATGCCCGTGTTGTTGCTTACCGTGGCCACGGTCTCGCCTTTGGCGTCGGTGACGGTGATGGGCTCGTCGGTATCATAGTTCTGGCCCACGGATTCCTCTTTGGTCCAGGTCAGCGTGATGTCCTTCAGGCTGGTCACGGTGCTTCCATCAGCGGGGTCGGCCTCTACGGCTTTCTGGATAACCGCATTGCCCACGGCATAGGTCAGGGTAATCTCTGAGCTTTCCTTCACGCCTTCGTTGAGCAGGTAGAATCCGGCCGGGATGTGGATGGTGTATACACCGTCGGCTGTGATTTCCTGGTTGAGGTCTACGGGTATCTTGTTGTATTCCTCGATAGACATGTCTACATCGGAGGTAGCCTCACACACCACGTCGCCAGCCTCGTTGCGCACCTCAATCTTCAGGTTGTCGTCATAAGCCGGACCCACATCGGTGGCGTCGGCAAACTCGAGGACGACGCGCTTCAGGCTCTTCACGGTACTGCCGTCGGCAGGGTCGGCCACCACCTTGTCGGGTTCGGTAGACTCCTCGCCCACGGTGTAGGTATAGGAGAGCATCGGGTTGGCCTTGCCGGAAGTGTATTCAGAGGCGGCGAAGTCGGCATTGCCGATAAGGCCTTCGGGAATGTCTACATAATATTCGTCAGTCTGTCCTTCGGTAGAGGCGGTGATGGGCTTCTCAAAGGTGATGATGACCTTCTTGCTGTCGAGCATGTCCACGTCGGCTGTGCCCTTAATCGACTGGCGCGTGGCCAGGCAGAAGGCGGTAATCTCGTTGGTCACGTTAGGATTGATGACCACATTCTCGTCGAAGGTCAGTTCTATCTCTTCCAGTGTCTTCACGGTCTCGCCAGTCTCGGGACTTACGGCCACGGGCTCCCAGTCATAGTCGGCGCTTTCCGTGTTGCCCTCTATCTGGAGTGTGTCGCTACCGGCTGCCGTCTTGGCGGTCAGATCGCCCTCTTGTGAGGCATAAGCCTTGAATATCATTCCGTAGGTCTGTCCCTTGGCCAGGGTGTAGTCGGCTTCTAGTGTGTAGGTATAGCTGCCTGACTGGCTTTCGGCTGTCATGTATTGGCTCTCCATGAGTGTCTTGCCGCTGTTGAGGTTGACCAGTTCCACGGTCACGGCTCCGATGCGGTCGGTATAATTGGTGTTCACTTCCACTGCGTCGCCTTTCTGCAGTGTCTCCACGGCTCCGCTGAAGGCGGGTTCCTGGATGCTGAATGTCACCACATTGTAATGGGCGCTCACCTGTTCGTGCCAAGCACCGTCGAGCGATGTCTGGCCGTCGAGCGACACTTTTACGTCGTTGGCCTTGCCGTCTTTCACTTCGGCTGGTACGGGAGCCAGGATGACCCATCCGTCGTCTTCGGCCGTCTCTGTGAGTTGTGCTTTATCCACGATGGCGCTCTTTCGCTGGTCACCGATGGTGTAGTCAAAGCGCACGCCGGTATAGCCCAGCACCTTGCTGCTGGTGAGGTAGATTTCCACGTTGTCGGTATTGTCGATGCTTCCGCCGTCCACGGGTGTGAAGTCGTAGGCGATGTCTTCGGTCACATCCTCTATGGTGAGGTTATAGTTGTACGAGCCGTTTGAGCCGTCGCGTTCGCTGTAGGTGGTTTGTCCGTTGGCGTCCTTCACGCCGCCGATTTTGATATTCACCGTGTTATACTGGTTGGTGGCGCCGGGAATCATCGTTTGCGGTGTGCGCTGCTTGTTGGTCAGGTCTACGGTAATGGTGTTGCCGCTGGCCTTGACGGGCAGCTTTTCCGTATAGTATTCGCCGTTGTCCTGGTTGCCATAGTTCAGGTTGGCGTAGAGTTGGGCGTTGTCGGTCAGAAGGTCGCCGCTGAACACGAGGCGGATGATGCCGTCCTCGTCGCCTTTGGCCCAGAACGACTTAAACACGCTGGGCACCTTCGACTGAGCGGCTACAAGTCCCACGGGAGCCTTGTCGGCTGTATAGTCGATGGTCAGCGTTCCGTCGGTGCCGTACACCAGCTGATCGTTGTCTGCGGCGTGGATATGGGTCAACTGCAGGGTCACTTTGTCGCCCGCTTTCAGGCTTCCGTTGGCATACCAGTCATAGAGTGTTTTTCTGATGTAGAGTTTGAGGCTGTTGTTGGTGGTCTCCACGGTGAGGTCGGCCGTCTTGCCGCCGGTTGAGATGGAGGCTTTCACGTCCTCGTCGTCCACGTCCTCGTCGAAGCTGAGGTAAATGGAGCTGTTGTCGATGATGTTGAGCACGCTGCCTGCCTCAGGTGTGGCCTTGGCCAGTGAGAGGGAGGTGATGGGTGGTAGGAGGGTGGCGCGGAAGGTGCTGCCCGAGTTAAGCGAGAAGCCCAGCAGGTAATAGGTCTTTCCGGCCTCCACGTTGAAGGTGGCCGACTTGCGGTCGGGCGATATGTTGGTGGACAGCGATTGACTGAAGGTGTCGTCGGAGAAGAGGGCGGGCAGGTCGGTGCTGTTGCCCGACAACTGGATGCGGCCTGTCTCGGTGGCTTCATAATAATAATAGGTGTTGTCCATGCCGAGTGCATAGTCCTTGTTGAGCTCCAGTTGGATGAGCGTCTTGTCGGCGGCCCGTCCGTTGGCGGTGCCTATCACGACAAGCACGGCCAGGAGCAACATCCGCAGCAGTTTTGTGCTGGCAGCAGATAGTGTGTTGGTCTGTTTCATAAATGATGGGTTTGGAGTTGAAAATATATTGATTGAAAAACAAGGCGGGAAAGCCGTATACCTTTTCAGGGGTAGCAGCTTTCCCGTCGTCGTTGTGTTTCGTTACTTGATAATCAGCTTCTTGACGATGCTGCCGTTGCTGCCTGTCGCCTTGATGATGGCTGCGCCGCGATAACCTCTTGTGCTGAGGGTCACGGTGCCGTCGGCTTTGGCTTGTCCGAGCAGTTGTCCGCTGACGGTGTAGAGACTGACGGTGTTGCCCTGTCCGGCGTCTACGCTGACGGTGCCGTCGGACAGTCTGACGGTTATCGGTTGCTGGCGGCCCACCGTGTTGATGCCTGCGGCGGCCCGGTCGGGGTCGAAATAAGCCAATCCGGCGTTGATGACCTGGTCGTTGTCACTGTTGATGAGCATCACGACAGCCTTGCAGTTCTTCAGGGCCAAAACGTTGGTGGGCAGCTTCACGGTTACCGTGTTGCTGTAGGTCTCGCCGGCGTTGAGCGTCTGGCTGAACAGACCGGGTGTGCCGTTGTATGACGTGCCGTACACGGCCCGTGCCACATCGTTGTGGATGACGTTGTAGTTCTCGCCTGAATTATACTTTCCGTTCTTGCCCCAGTCTCCGAGGGCGGGGTCGGTCGAGCTATACAGGTTGTTCGACTGTGAGGCGACGATGCTGTCTTCCACCACGGTCACAAACACGTTGATGTTCTGGTTTTTGGCGTTCAGGGCCGAGCGGATGGACACGGGCACACTGAAGTTGCTGTTCAGATCGTCGATGGTGATGTCGCCAAGTGTCAGTTCCATGTCGGTGGGTGTGTCGAAGTCGCGTGCCACGTAGTCAGCCCAGAGGGTGGCTCCGTTGCTGAACTCATAACGTGCCGTGCCGGGGTTGCGCCACATGGGCGAGGTGATGTCGCCACACCGGTCGATGATGCCCGACGGGGCTGCCGTGAGGCCGAGGAAGCTGGAGTAGCCCGTGAGGCCTGAGGCATAGGGGTCGCCTGTGTAGGTGTGGATGGACACGGGGATAAACCGGTCTTTATATTGCTCCTTCATGCGCTCGATGGCCAGGATGCCCAGCGGACAGTTGGGGCAGGTGGTTCCGGTGAACTCCTCGAGCACCACGCGGCGCAGCGGCTTAAACGTGAGGCTCTTCACATTGCTCTTCACCACGTCGGTGTAATTGTCGAGCTGCACGCTGATGCTGAACTTGTTGTCCTCACCGATGGTCAGCGGCAGGGGCTTGCTGAAGCTGAAGTCCACGTTGCTGCCGGCCGTGAGGCTCAGCCCGCTCTGGCTGAAGGTGCTGATGGCGTTGCCGTCGGCGTCGCGGAGGGTCAGGCTGATACTGCTGTAAGTGTCATCCTGTGCCTTGACGGTGAGCCGTCCCTTGATGTCCACGGCGTCCTGGTTAACCACTGAGGCCTCGTTGCTCAGGGCCATGGTGTACTTCACGTTGTGCTTCACCAGCACATTGTCCACGAAGATGGCGCTCTGGTCGTCGTTGTTGTTCCAGAAGGCGATATAGACCTTCTTGCCTGCATAGTCCTTCAGATCAACGGCATAGCGGGTCCAGTCGTCGTCGAGGTCTTCCTCGGTCAGTCCCGGGTTGAGCTGCTCGCAGAATATCATTTTGCCCTCTTTCTTGATGCGGCTGATGGTGGTCTGGGTCATCTCCTGGAAGTTCTCGTCGGTGGCCCATACCATGACGCGCAGGGTGTCCTTCTTGTTCTTCTTGTAGCTCTGTGCGTCAAACGAGAGGGTGTAGTAGGCGTCGGTCCCCTCTATCTGCGGGATGACCATCCAGTCATCGCTCTGTCCGGCCGGGGTGTACATCGAGTGGGAGCCGGCACAGTAGTCGCTTGACTTGTCGTTGTCGCGGATGGAGAAGTTCCAGGGCTGGTTGTCGGCGTCAAACTGCATGGCCTCCATGGCGGCTACCGGTGTGCGGTGGTCGCCCTCATAGCGCATCCAGTTGTTGAGCGACTGCGACACATTGCTGAAGTCGTCAAAGAAGAGTGAGTCCTTGTTTTCCGACAGTTCACGCACATAAGTGCCGTGGTAGTTGACGGTCAGCTCGTTGTTGCCGCCGTTGCCCGTGAGGTCGGTCACGGAGCCTTGCTTGAGCACTACCTTATATTCCTGTCCGTCATATAGATACTGTGTGGCGGCGGGATAGAGGGCCACGGCTGTGTCCTGTGCCATGACGGTGAGGGTCGTGATGACCGTGTTGTCGGCCGTGCGGATGAGCTGCGCCGAGGCGGTGTCGGTGGTGGTCACCTTGGCGTTGAACGAGAGGTATACGGGGTTGCTGTTGTTGTCAATCTTGGCTATCTGCGAGTGGTCGGCCGGGTAGATGGTCTTCACGGCCACCGGGGTGTTGTCGCGTCCGGCATAGCTGATGGCGATGCGGTCGTTGGTCTTGCTCTCGTCGCT
>CALGHW010000195.1 GCA_937916075.1 uncultured Prevotella sp. | reverse complement strand
GTCCGCCATGCCGACGGCAGTGTCCACACGGTCAAGGTGAAAAAATAAGCAAAAAGATTAAAAGCAGAAAGAAAATACATATTTTTACAATGAATAGATTTTATACCGCAATCGCCCTGCTGCTCGCCTCTGCGACGACATGGGCTCAGACTCCGGCTGCCGCACCGCTGCAGTGGGCCGGCAACGACACCCAAGCCAATGGCGCTACGACCGTTTATCAGGCCGGTGCCGACACCCCTGCCAAGACCGTATGGAAAGCCGACACCGCTCTGCCTGGCGCGTCGGACATCATTACCGACCAGCCGGAGGGCACTCTTTATCAGGATATGTACCGCACGTGTACAGGTTTCAACGACGGCTATGAGAAAACATTTGACGCATATGCCGCCGACGTGGTGATATCCAAGGACAAGAAGAAGGTGTATATCAAAAACTTCTGTCCTGTTTTCAGTACAGGATGGATTGTGGGCGACATGGACGAGACGGGACTGGTGGAGTTTAAATTTCCGCAGGCAGTCTATCTGGCCACTTCTTCCGACGACAGCGAGGAGCAGGAGGTGAACTATGCCTACAAGATGATTGTGGACGACGTGAACCTCAAGATAACAGTCGACCAGACCACGCAGACCGTACAGTTCCGGTGGGATGGAAGCAAGCTGGCCCAGGTGAACGCCACCGACTGCATCGCCTTGGCCAGTGCGGCCGGCAAGTTCCGTGGCTATGGGTCGGTAAACAATGTGTTCTCTGTGGTGACTGATGTCCCCGTGAAGCCGTCGGCCGACCTGAAGTCGCAGATATACAAGATGACCTATACGGACTATCTGACCCAAAAGGCCGCCAGCAAGAACGTGAAGCTGGTTTTCGACGGCAACAATGTCTATATGGGCGGATTCTATAGCAACTACTGGATCAAGGGCACCCTGACCGGCGGCAAGGTGTCGTTCCCCAACAAGCAGTATCTCGGGACAGAGACCATCATCCAGAAGATACATGAGTATATGATAGCCTTCCAGATAGACGCCAACCGGGAAAATGCCGACTTTGTGGACAATCTCGTGTTTGATTATGACGCTGCCGCAGGGACAATGACCAATTCCACCTTGTCGTTTGCGGTTAATCAGGGATATACCCAGTTTGGTGTCAACCAGATTTATGAGCTTCCCTCATTGGCCAAGACCGACTATGTCATAGCCGACCCGGCCAAACCGGTTATCGTGGAAGCCCATGCGTATGACGCGACAGAAAAATATGGTGCCATGGCTTACGAGCTCAGCAACCTCTCTGTTGACGGTAAGGAGATGAATACGGACGACATTTATTACAATGTCTATCTTGACGGTGTGTTGCAGACGTTTACCCCCGCCAGTTACCAGTGCCTGTCGGCTGATATGACTGATGTGCCTTATGGCTTCATCGACTATCAAGTGACGCAGTCTACAGGTGTCGTGGGCTATGACTTCGCCTTGTATGAAGGCTTGCAGCAGATATACCTTTATAAGGATTTCAAGAAGATTGGGCTGAAGGCTGTCTATGTGGATGGCGCTAACCGCTATGAGTCGGAGCTGGCCGAATATGACCCTACGGCTATCCGATTGACCCAGCTCGCTGACGGATCCGACGTGAAGAGCGTGTATTACACAGATTTGAGCGGCCGCAAGGTGGCCAGTCCTGTTCATGGCCTTTATCTGAAGACTGTGGTATATGCGGACGGCCAGACACAGACAGTCAAGATACTGAAGTGAGAAGGGGCCCCTGTTTTTACGAGCAGGTCAACCTTTATAGTCAAGTAAAGAGGGAGTGGGCTAAAAGTTTGTCTTTTGGCACACTCCCTCTTCTGTATAAGTAGGTGTTCAAAATTAATTTAAAGCATGATTACTATTTGATAAAGTCATTGATGCGATTATTTTTGGATACCTACTTATGATGACCATTTTTATCCCAGCAGGATGGTTTCCAAATCGTCTGGTACGACGACCTCACCGTGGAAGTTTTTCCGCGCCTCCTCTGTATAAGTCTTTTTGCGGGTGTCGAGCGTCTTGTCCTCCGTGTGGTAGAGTATCAGGTGCTTGGCTTCCAGCTCTTCGGCCAGTCGGCCGGCGTCCAGAGCTGTACTGAGGCATTTCTCATAGGGCTTAAACCGTTCCCTGTCGGCATAGAGGCAGAAAGCCTCACACATCAGCCAGTCGGCATGTTCCGCCATGTCTCGGTTTGCCGGATTGTAAGGTTCGTCGCCCAGACATACCAGCGTCAGCCGGTCCTTGCTGTTGTCTCGTGGCAACAAGGCCCTGAATCCAAACTGCTTCTCCTTGGTGGAGTGGATGTCGAAACACTGCAGATGGATGTCGCCGGCTTCCCAAGAGTCGCCGTCGCTCACCTCATGAAACACCACCCGCTCGTTCATCTTCTCCAGGTCCTTTTTTGAGAACGTCATGTTGACGATGGTCTGCACCACGCTCAACACCTTGTCGTGGCTATATACATGGAAGAGTCCCTGATAGTCCTTGCAGCTTGCCACCATGCGCAATATCCATATCACGCCCAACACATGGTCGGTATGGGCGTGGGTGACAAAGAGGTGATGAAGGTTGGCGATAGGGATGCCTGTCTTTTCCAGTTGCGACAGAATCCCGTTGCCTCCGCCGGCGTCTGCCAAAAGGATGGTGTGGGGCGTTTGCAGGGTAAAGCAAGTGTTGTAGCAGCGGGTTACTGTCGCATGGCCCGTGCCCAGTAAGGTAATCTTGTTCATATCTTGAAAACAACTTTTTTTGTATCCGTCTGCAAAGATACGGATATAATAACTTTCTTGAATACCTTGTTGAGAATCTTTAACGTCATTGTCACATCAGAATTGGCACATAACGCCTATCTTTGTAGCCAAAGCGAGAGTATACACCGATTGTATAACTAAAAATTCAGAAAAGCGATGAACGTGAGTACAGGTATCAAGCAGGCGGCCATCATTGCCATAGGCATCATGGTGCTGGGCGTTTGTATCCGGTCGGGCCTGGAAGGTCTGGCGGGAAAAGACCGTAAGGTCGTGGTGAAGGGACTGTCCGAAAAAGAGGTGGATGCCGACAAGGTGACTTGGCCCATCCTCTCCAAGGAGATAGGCAACGACCTGCCGCAACTCTATCAGAAAATCAACTCCACCACCCATACCATCCGGAAGTTCCTGATGGCCAACGGGGTCAAGGAGAGCGAAATCAGCGTGAACGCGCCGGTGGTGATCGACCTCAATGCGGAGCGTTATGGCGAGAACCGCCAGCCTTATCGTTATAACATCACGTCGAGCATCACGGTCACGTCGGCCAATGTGAAACTCGTCCGCAGCATTATCGCCCGTCAGGGCGAACTGCTCCAGCAGGGAGTGGCCATCGTGGACGGAGGCTATGAGAATCCCGTGAAGTATGAGTATGTGGGTTTCCGCAAGATGAAGCCACAAATGATGCAGGAGGCCATCGCCAACGCGGAGCAGACAGCCGAGCAGTTTGCCAAAAACAGCAAGAGCAAGATTGACAAAATCATGAATGCCGACCAAGGCCAGTTCTCCATCGAGGACCGTGACTCCAACACTCCTTATATCAAGAAGGTGAGGGTGGTAACCACAGTGACCTATTCGCTGAAGAATTGAGCCACACAAAAAAGGCTGGTTGCCGGCATCAAGTCTGGGCAACCAACCTTTTCTCATTTTTTTCTTTCGTGTTGTGTAACTTATTTCACTTCTATATTCCGCAACACCTTGGCCTCCTTTTCCGGAGTGGTCTTCGGGATTGTAATCGTAAGGATGCCGTCGG
>CALGHW010000194.1 GCA_937916075.1 uncultured Prevotella sp. | reverse complement strand
CGGCACCATCCAGAATGATATCCTGAAGGAATTCATGGTGCGCAACACGTATATCTACCCACCTGCCTTCTCGATGAAAATCATTGCCGACATCTTTGAGTACACCTCACAGAATATGCCCAAGTTTAACTCCATCTCCATCTCCGGCTACCACATGCAGGAGGCTGGAGCCACCGCCGACATTGAGCTGGCTTACACGCTGGCCGACGGTATGGAATATATCCGGGCTGGCGTGAATGCCGGCATCGACATCGACGCCTTCGCTCCCCGCCTGTCGTTCTTCTGGGCCATCGGCGTAAACCACTTCATGGAGATAGCCAAGATGCGTGCCGCCCGCGTGCTGTGGGCCAAGATTGTGAAGAGCTTTGGCGCCAAGAACCCGAAGTCGATGGCGCTGCGCACTCACTCGCAGACTTCCGGCTGGTCGCTCACCGAGCAAGACCCCTACAACAATGTGGGCCGCACGTGTATCGAGGCCATGGCTGCCGTGCTGGGGCACACCCAGTCGCTCCATACCAACGCACTCGACGAGGCTATCGCCCTGCCTACCGACTTCTCGGCCCGTATCGCCCGCAATACGCAGATATATATCCAGAACGAGACCAAGGTGTGCAAGCATATCGACCCCTGGGCCGGTTCTTACTACGTGGAGTCGCTCACCAACGAGCTGATTCACAAGGCATGGGAGCACATTCAGGAAATCGAGAAGCTGGGCGGTATGGCCAAGGCCATCGAGACAGGCGTGCCCAAGATGCGCATCGAGGAAGCGGCTGCCCGGGCACAGGCACGCATTGACAGCGGTGTGCAGGTCATCGTGGGCACCAACAAGTACCGACTGGACCACGAGGACCCCATCGACATTCTGGAGGTGGACAACACCGCTGTACGCAAGCAGCAGGAAGAGTGCCTGAGGGAGGTGCGCGCCGCCCGCGACAACGAGGCTTGCCAGAAGGCACTGGCTGCACTGACCGAGTGTGTGCGCACCGGCGAGGGCAACCTCCTGGCACATGCCATCGAGTGCGCCAAGCTGCGCTGCACCTTAGGCGAAATCAGCGATGCCTGCGAAGAGGTAGTAGGACGTTATAAAGCAATCATCAGAACAATATCAGGCGTGTATTCATCAGAGAGTAAGAATGACAAGGAATTTGAGCTGGCTTGCCAGCTGACAGAAGAGTTTGCCAAGAAGGAAGGCCGTCGCCCCCGTGTCTTTGTGGCCAAGATGGGACAGGACGGTCACGACCGTGGCGCCAAGGTGGTGGCCACCGGTTATGCAGACTGTGGCTTCGACGTGGATATGGGACCGCTGTTCCAGACTCCGGCAGAAGCTGCGCGCGAGGCCGTGGAAAACGATGTCCACATCGTGGGTGTGTCCTCACTGGCCGCCGGCCACAAGACGCTCATTCCACAGCTTATCGACGAACTGAAAAAGATGGGACGTGAGGACATTATGGTCATCGCTGGCGGTGTCATCCCCGCACAGGACTATGACTTCCTCTACAAGGCAGGTGTGGCCGCCATCTTCGGTCCGGGCACCTCGGTGGCCAAGGCTGCCGTGGAAATGATGAAGATTCTGCTCGACAAGGAGTAGGCCATCCACACTGAGACACCTCTGAAGAGAGAGGGTGTGGCATCTGGGAGATTCAGCATATTGCAGACAATCAACCGGATGTCACACCCTCTCTTTGATTAGACGGAGACAAGCTGCAAGAGGCAGGGCTGGCAACGGTCGGCAAACTCCCTCAAAGGATGATTAACCTGTATTAACCTTGGATGTTTGGCCGTTTACGGAATGTTAGTTACTTTTGTAGCCTAACATTGACTGCCGCTTGCACCGGCAGTCATCTAAAAGAATCAAGATGAATAATAGAACACTGAAAGAAACCGTATTTCAGGACTGTCCGATACGCAATGTCCTGGCCCGCATCAGCGACAAGTGGTCGCTGCTGGTCATCTATACGCTGAACCTCCATCGCGACGAGGCTGTAAGGTTTAACGCACTGCGCAAACTGATACCCGACATATCCCAAAAAATGCTCACCAGCACCCTGCGCACGCTTGAGGAAGACGGCTACGTCAACCGTAAGGTGTATGCCGAAGTGCCACCACGGGTAGAGTATTCGCTCACAGCCCGCACCCGGACCCTCTTGCCCATCGTGGACAGTTTGATACTCTGGGCCCAAGACAACATGGCGGCCATCCTGAAAGACCGCAACAAGCACAACGCCAACTAATGCGCACAGACATGGAGAAGAACGACAAAAAAGACCACCTGCTGAAGAAACGCCCCTCGGCCTTGCTTTCCATCACCCCCATCATCGTGCTGGTGGTCATGCTCATCTGCACCATCCGCTCCTTTGGCAGCGACTCGCTGGGCGGAGCCAGCCAAATAACCCTGCTCACGGTGTCGGCTTTCTGCGTGTTTGTCGGCATGGTGTTTCTCCACGTGCCCTGGTCCAGTTTTGAGAAAGCCATCACCAAGAATGTGGCCAGCGTGGCCAGTGCCTTGATTATCCTGCTGTTTATCGGCGCATTGAGCGGCGCATGGATGGTGAGCGGCGTGGTACCGGCACTTATCTATTATGGCATGCAGATTATCCATCCTGATGTCTTTCTGGCTTCAGCATGTGTCATCTGCGCCTTGGTCAGCGTGATGACCGGCAGCTCGTGGACCACCATCGCCACCATTGGCATCGCCCTGATGGGCATCGGACAAGCCCAGGGATTCGGAGAGGGATGGATAGCGGGAGCCATCATCAGCGGGGCCTATTTCGGTGACAAGATTTCTCCCTTGTCAGAGACTACGGTGTTGGCCTCCGGCAGCATGGGTGTACCCTTGTTCCAGCATATCCGGTATATGGTCATCACCACCCTGCCCTCGCTGCTGATAGCCCTTGTCATCTTCACCCTGGCCGGACTGCTGCACACGGCCAATGACGCTGAGGCCATCGTCACTTTCACGTCGGCCTTGACCGAGCGGTTTCATATCACCCCCTGGCTGCTGGCAGTACCCGTACTGACCGGTGTGATGATAGCCCGGCGCTGGCCGTCACTCGTCACCCTGTTTCTGTCCACCTTGCTGGCTGTCCTGCTGGGGCTGTATTTCCAGCCCGATGTCTTTGGCGAAATCGACACCGACCTGTTTAAGGCAGGCATGAAGAGTGTATACGGCAGCACGTCCATCCATTCAGACAACGCCATGCTCTCCAGTCTGGTGTCAACCCGTGGCATGGCCGGCATGATGGACACGATATGGCTCATCGTCTGCGCCATGTGTTTTGGCGGCACCATGTCGGCAGGCGGCATGGTGGGCGGTATCACCCGCTTGTTTGTCCACTTGGTCAAAGGACGCACCAGTCTGGTAGGCGCTACGGCAGGCACTGGCTTGATGATGAACCTGGCCATCGCCGACCAATATCTCTGCATTCTCCTCACAGGCAATATGTTTAAGGATGTGTACGACCGCCAAGGATATGAGCGGCGGCTGTTGAGCCGCACGGTAGAAGACTCCGTGACCGTCACCTCGGTCTTGGTGCCATGGAACACCTGCGGCATGACTCAGGCCACGGTACTCGGCGTGTCCACCTTCAACTACCTGCCCTACTGTTTCTTCAACCTGCTCAGTCCGCTCATGAGCGTCATCGTGGCGGCCATCGGATATAAGATATTCAGAAAGAAAGAGGAGGCAGAGAAGCCTGTACCAGAAACATCTATATAGTGATGATGAAAAAAAACGGATACAAGTAGGCTAAGTGACGCTAAAAAAATAACTTGGTACGATTTGAGTGAGAAAACTATCATTCAGT
>CALGHW010000193.1 GCA_937916075.1 uncultured Prevotella sp. | reverse complement strand
ACAAGAACAGGTATGCCAGAAAGCTGACTTCGAGATTGTCAACGACGGCATTCAAGACATCGACCTGCAAATAAAGAATATTATCAATCAATTATAGCAAGAAAAAAAAAATGTTACAGACAATTTTAGCTATCTCGGGCAAACCGGGACTTTACAAATTGGTATCAAGAGCCAAGAACAGCCTCATCGTGGAAACGCTCGACGAAACACATCGCCGCATCCCCGCCTTCGCGACCGACCGCATCACCTCCCTGGCTGACATCGCCATGTACAGTGAGGCCGACGATGTGCCCCTGTACCAGGTGCTCACCAACGTCAAGAATCTGGAAGACAGCAAGGAAGCCAGCATCAACTACAAGAAGGCCAGCGGCGACGAGCTGCGCGAATACTTTGCCAAAGTTCTGCCCGACTTTGACCGCGACCGTGTACACAACAGCGACATCAAAAAGCTTATCCAGTGGTATAACATCTTGATTCAGAATGGTATCAGCAACTTTGAGGAAGAGCTGAAGCCCACCGATGGCGACAATATTGACGACCGTAACGAGGAGTAAAAACATCATGAACAAGTCTGCGTCGCTCAAGGATATAGCCACACGGCTCGGCATCAGCATCGCCACAGTAAGCCGTGCGTTGCAAGACAATCCCAGCATCAGCCTCAAGACAAGACAGAGGGTGATGGAAGCCGCACGCCAGATGAATTACTCTAAAAACTTCATAGCCGATAGCCTGCGCAGCGGTTCGCTGCCGGTTATCGGCGTTATCGTACCCCACGGTGTCACCCACTTCTACTCATCCGTTCTCGACGGCATCGAACAGACCGCCGCACAGGCAGGCTATGCGGTCATCAATATGAACTCACACGAAAGCTATGAAGAGGAGCGCTACAACGTGGAAAGCATGTGCAACCTGCACATTGCAGGCATCATCGCCAGTGTCACCCAGGAAACGAAAGACTTCGGCCATTTTGCTGAGCTCTACACCAAAGGAATCCCCGTGGTGTTTGTGGCCCGCGACATCCCCACCGACCAGTTCTCGTCCGTCGTGGTGGACAGTGTGGAAGCCGCCCACCGCGCCACCCGCCACCTGATAGAACAGGGATGCCGGAAGATAGCCATCCTCTGTGGCCCCAGCAACATGAAGATGGTCAGCGAGCGCAAGCATGGATACATAGAGGCCTTACATGACAACCGGTTGCTGGTTCGACCGGAATACGTGGCCTATAGCCCCATGGACACCGCATCAGCCATCGACGCCACCAATACACTGCTGGACCTCAAGGAACGCCCCGACGCTATCATCGCTCTCAACGATACCCTGCTTTTTGCCGCCATGAAAGCCGTCAAGACGCAAGGCCTACACATTCCAGACGACGTGGCCCTGATAGGCTTCAGCGACGTGGAGTATGTAGAAGATGTCACCCCCACCCTGTCCACCATCGAAGACCAAAGCCACCTGATGGGCGAAACGGCATGCCAGATACTGCTGCAACATATCCGAGGCAGCAAACTGCCCATACACAAGATTATACCCACCATACAGCGAATCAGGCAAAGCAGCAAAAGGCACTAAAAAACAAAGAAGAGCTAACTTTCACACGAAAGCCAGCTCTCCACAAACCTTTAAATAACTACTAACTATTAACCATTAAAAACAAACTACCTTTTAAATATTGCCTCTTACACTCTGCTCACACAGACACTCAAGGCACAACGATTACTCTTGTCAATCTTTTTAACCTCAATAACTAAAACCTATATTATTTCTTCTTATGGAAACCATGAGTTTCATCAAGATTCTCATCTGTATCATTCCCTTTTTGACACTGCAAAGATAGCACTTTTATGCTTTCACAACAACACGGCAATCAACAGAATGCACGAAAGATGTATTTTTATTGATTTATATCAATATGGAAAGAATCAAACAAGAAACCAGTTATAATAGGAAGTAAAACGGCCGATTCTATGACATAATGCATATTTCGCCACCCTTTACACCACGACCACACCTTGCCGGCTCAACAAAAAAACATAATTAATGGACAAAACTTTGGGTATGACAGATAAAATGAGTATTTTTGCACAACTAAAAAAGAACCAATAAAATTATCATATATCATCTAAACAAGGAAATGAAAACAGTTTATGATTTCTCTGTCAAGGACAGAAAAGGCAAGGAAGTTTCGCTCAAGGAATATGCAAACGAGGTCTTGCTCATTGTAAACACAGCCACAAAATGCGGTTTTACCCCACAGTATGAGGAACTGGAGAAACTCTATGAGAAGTATCACAGCCAGGGTTTTGAGATTCTCGACTTTCCCTGCAACCAGTTTGGACAACAGGCTCCCGGAACCGACGAGTCAATCCACCAGTTCTGCAAGCTGAACTATGGCACAGAATTCCCCCGTTTCAAGAAGATAAAGGTAAACGGTGACGATGCCGACCCATTATATAAATTCATGAAGGAACAGCGTGGCTTTGCCGGCTGGGACATGAGCCATCCACTCGCTCCCGTACTCGACGACATGCTCTCCAAGGAAGACCCCGCATACAAGGAAAAATCGGACATCAAGTGGAACTTCACCAAATTTCTTGTCAACAAGTTCGGTATGGTGGTAGAGCGCTTTGAGCCCACCGAGAAGATGGAGAACATCGCTGCCAAGATAGAAGAACTGCTGAAATAATAATCAAGAAGGATATGGAACAGCAAGACCAATACGAGCATGTGCGCTGCCTCATCGTGGGCAGCGGCCCCGCTGGATACACGGCCGCCATCTATGCCTCGCGAGCCAATCTGCACCCAGTGGAATACTGTGGACTGCAGCCCGGCGGACAGCTCACACAGACCACAACCGTAGAAAACTTCCCGGGCTATCCCGCAGGCGTCGACGGCAACCAGATGATGATGGACATCCGGGAACAGGCCGAGCACTTCGGAGCCGACATCCGTGACGGTGAGATTGTCAAGGTGGACTTCAGCGCCGCCCCCTACAAGCTCACCACCGACGACGGCCATCAGATTGAAGCAGAGACGGTCATCATCGCCACAGGCGCATCCGCCAAATACCTGGGCCTTGACGATGAACGCAAATATAATGGACAGGGCGTTTCAGCCTGTGCCACCTGCGACGGATTCTTCTACCGCAAGAAAACCGTAGCCGTAGTGGGAGGCGGTGACACTGCCTGTGAAGACGCACTCTATCTGGCAGGACTGGCCAAGAAGGTGTATCTCATCGTGCGCAAGCCTTATCTGCGTGCTTCGAAAGTGATGCAGGAGCGTGTGATGAAGACCGAGAACATCGAGATTCTCTTTGAGCACAACACCATCGGACTCTATGGAGAAAACGGTGTGGAGGGAGCCCACTTGGTAAAGCGCAAGGGGGAGCCCGACGAGGAGCGCGTGGATATCGCCATCGACGGATTCTTCCTCGCCATCGGCCACAAGCCCAACAGCGACGTGTTCAAGGAGTGGCTCGACACCGACGAG
>CALGHW010000192.1 GCA_937916075.1 uncultured Prevotella sp. | reverse complement strand
CAGATGTCGCTGGTGGCGTCCAGGAATTGGGCGGCAATCTGGTTGAGCACCTGTCCCTTGAAGGGGATGCCTTTGGGCAGAATCACGTCGAAAGCCGAAATTCTGTCGGTTGCGACCATGACCATCAGGTCATCGTTGATGTTGTACACGTCGCGTACTTTTCCGTGGTACACGCTTTTCTGTCCCTCAAAGTGGAAATCAGTCTTCGTTAATGCTTTCATTGTTGTTATGTTGTTTTAAGTCCTTTGCTTTGTCAAAAGCCTCGTATGCGTTGACAATCCGTGTGACGAGCTTGTGCCTCACGATGTCTTTCTTGGTCAGGTTGACGATGCTGATGCCCTCGATACCGTTGAGTATGTTGAGTGCTTCTACCAAGCCGCTCTTCTGCTCCCGCGGCAGGTCTATCTGCGTGCGGTCACCGGTGATGATCATTTTGGAGTTCCATCCCATGCGGGTGAGAAACATCCGTATCTGTGCCGGTGTGGTGTTTTGCGCCTCGTCCAGGATGACCACGGCGTCGCTCAGCGTGCGTCCGCGCATAAAGGCCAGTGGCGCTATCTGGATGATGTGTTTCTCCATCATGTCCTGTAGCTTGACGGCCGGTATCATGTCCTCCAGCGCGTCGTAGAGCGGTTGGAGGTAGGGGTCTATCTTGTCCTTCATGTCGCCCGGCAGGAATCCCAGCTTCTCGCCGGCTTCCACGGCCGGCCGGCTGAGCACAATCTTTTTGATGGTTTTCTCCTTGAGTGCCTTCACGGCCAGGGCGATGCTGAGGTAGGTTTTGCCGGTGCCGGCCGGTCCCACGGCAAACACCATGTCGCTCTTCTCGTAGGCCTCGATCAGGGTCTGCTGGTTTTGGCTGCGCGCCTTGATGGGGCGTCCCGTGACGCTGTATACCAATACGCCGTCGGGCACATCGTCCTTGGTACGTTTCCCCTTCACGATGTCAAGGATGTCTTCCTCCTTGAGCGAGTTGAACTTCAGCACGTGCTTTCTCATCTTCTCCACGCTTTCCTCAAAGGCGCACATTTGCTCCTCGTCGCCGAGCACGCGGATCACGTTGTCGCGAGCCACGATTCTGAGTTTGGGGTAGAGGGCCTTGATCATCTGCAGATGGCCGTTGTCCACCCCGTAGAATACCACAGGGTCTATGTCTTCCAGTACGATATGCTTCTCTATCAATGTCTTTAGCTTTAAAGAATTTAAATTTGCTGCAAAATTACAGAATAATGTTGAAACTGACGAATATTTTTACTGTAATTTTATGCATCTGTCTCTGTGGGGAGACACTTCGGGCGTGCCGTTGTCCTTTCCCCTCCGTCGTGTCACCTGTCCTGTTTGCGGGTCGTCAGCGGCCATTTGCCTGTGGCTTTCGCCCACAGCCGCTTGCCGGAGGCTACCGCCAGGCGACATCCTTTATCGGCACCCGCCAGCTTAAACAGCCGGCCGCGCAGTTCGTCGGCCGCGGCACAGCTCCAGTAGACGGCCGCCGGGATGGCTATGGCATATAGCAGCACGTTGTGGGGCGTGACGCCACAGTGGGGCAGCAGCTCTTGCCATATCCACTGGCGCATATAGGCGTTTTCATGTATCAGGTAGACGCCAAGCGAGCAGGGGGCCAGACGGCCTATGAGCGTGGCGGCATGGCCGGGGCTTATCCGGAGCCTGCCGGTCAGGGTGAAGAGGATGACGGCGTTGATCATGGCCAGGCCGTTGTAGTTGAGAAATGGTGAGTGGAGCAACAGCTTGACGGTGTGGTGGATGCGGAAGTCGATGGCCAGGGTGCCCGCAATGGCCAGGGCTACCGTGATGGCCATGGCCGCCCCCAGACGGCCGCTGCTCACCGACTGGAGCGGGGCGAAGCGGCGCAGGCCGCCGGCGGTAGTGTAGATGACGATGAAGTGAAACAGAGACTGGTCGCCACCGTAGAGCGGGCCAAGGCCGAACCGTAGCACCGAGAAGTCCATCGCCCAAAGGACAGCCGTCAGCAGCGCGTATTGTCGGGAGCTGAGCTTGCGGAGCGTGAGGTTGATGAAGGGCGACAGGGCCACCAGTCCGAGATATTGCTCGACAAACCAGTAGCCGTGGCCCGGTGTGCCGCATGT
>CALGHW010000191.1 GCA_937916075.1 uncultured Prevotella sp. | reverse complement strand
CCCATCACGGTGGAGATAGACGCCCGACTGGCCTTTGGCACAGGCACCCACCAGACTACACGCATGATTGTGGGTGTGCTCACCTCTATGCCTCTCAAAGGACTGCGGATGCTGGACGCCGGATGTGGCACAGGCATCTTGGGTATCGTGGCACTGAAATGTGGAGCCGCCAGCGTCACAGGCTATGACATCGATGAATGGAGCGCAGACAATGCCCGCCACAATGCTGTCATCAACCAGGTGGACAGCCGCTTCACATCGCTCCTCGGAGACGCCTCTGTCATCGCCACGCTCCAGAAACCATTTGACATCGTAACAGCCAACATCAACCGCAACATCCTGCTTCAGGACATGCCGGCCTTTTCCAGCGCGCTTCACACCGGCGGGACACTGGTGCTGAGCGGATTTTATACCGACGACATACCCCCGCTCACTGAGACAGCCCTTACGCTCGGACTCCAGGAAGCCGCACGCCATGAAGACGACGGATGGGCCTGCCTGGTACTGGTGAAAAAAGAATAAATAAGCCTTTCGTTTTGCATTGTCAGCGATTTTCGCTAACTTTGCAAAAATTAAAACATCAAGCATCCTATGAAAACAACCATCATAGCGGGGCCTTGCGTGATTGAGTCGGCCGAACTGCTCGACACCGTGGCCCGGGAAATCGTGAGAATCAATCAGAAATGGAACACCGACATCATCTTCAAGGCCTCCTTTGACAAGGCCAACCGCACCTCGCTCAAGTCATTCCGCGGACCGGGACTGGAGAAGGGCATGCAGATGCTGTCTGACATCAAGAGCCGCTACGGCCTGCGTATCCTCACTGACATTCATGAGAGTTGGCAAGCCGAGCCAGTGGGCCAGGTAGCCGACGTGCTGCAAATACCGGCCTTTCTGTGCCGGCAGACCGACCTCCTCGTGGCCGCAGCTCGCACAGGACGCACGGTCAATATCAAGAAGGCCCAGTTTCTGAGCGGACAGGATATGCGCTACCCCGTGGAAAAAGCCCAGGACAGCGGCGCCCGGGAGGTGTGGCTCACGGAGCGCGGCAATATGTTTGGCTATAACAACCTGGTGGTGGATTTCCGTAACATTCCCGACATGCTGGAGATTGTGCCCAATGTCATCATGGACTGCACCCACAGCGTGCAACGGCCTGGCGGAGCAGGCGGCAAGACAGGCGGCGACCGCCGCTTTGTGCCCCAAATGGCCCTGGCCGCCAAGGCTTTCGGAGCCACGGGGTGGTTCTTCGAGGTTCACCCCAACCCTGACCACGGACTGAGCGACGCCGCCAATATGCTTGAGCTTGAAAAGCTGGAAGGTCTTGTGGCCCGCCTTATTTCATAAACCCTATCAAAAAGAAACACCAAACATGACCGTAAGAGACTATGCCATACGATGTATCAAGGACGAGGCACAAGCTTTGCTCGACCTGATACCCCAGATAGACAATAACTTTGAGAAGGCCGTAGACTTGATGTTACACTGTCACGGCAAGGTAATTGTGACCGGTGTGGGCAAAAGCGGACATATCGGAGCCAAAATTGCCGCCACACTGTCGAGCACGGGCACACCATCCTTCTTTATCAACCCGCTCGATGTTTATCACGGTGACCTCGGGGTGATGACCAAGGACGATGTGTGCCTGGCCATTTCCAACTCGGGGC
>CALGHW010000190.1 GCA_937916075.1 uncultured Prevotella sp. | reverse complement strand
GGAAGAAGGTCTACTCTCACATTATCCCATGTACCCTTTTACAGCGAAATAAGTTGATCAATAATCGGTACTTTCTGAATTCTTTCTTCGCTGATCATTTAATTCTGATAAACTTTTCTGCTATCTTTGCATATACCGATTATAATGAATTTTGAAATAATAGTGAGTGTATGGGAAGAACATTGCGCGCTATTCTCGGCTACCTTTGTTGGTTTACTACACAAGCGCATCAGCACCTTCTCTGCCAATGTATTTGTGGCTTCGATTGTGACGGCTCGATGGAAATAACAGAATTCACGATTACCCTAATAGGTGGTGTTAGTTAATAATATTTAATTATAAATGCGTTTTATCCGAATTTCAGAACACAATACTTACCTTTGCAACCAATTTGATTAGAGATTTTTTACAGGATGAAAAAATTAAGTATTGTCTGCATGGCCATGACGCTGGCCGCAGAGACCGCCACAGCTGGCGGACTGTTGACTAACACCAACCAAAACATCGCATTCTTGCGCAATCCGTCGAGAGACGCTGCCATCGCCATTGACGGTGTTTACAGCAACCCTGCCGGTGTAGCTTTCTTGAAGGAAGGCCATCACCTTTCGCTTAACTGGCAGCTGGCTTATCAGACCCGTACCATCAACAACAGCTATGCGCTGTTTAACAACAACACAAGCAATCCTACGGACAGCCGGAAATTTGAGGGCAAGGCTTTTGCCCCGGTCATCCCTTCTCTCCAATATGCCTACAACAAGAACAACTGGTCATTCCAGCTGAACTTTGCCCTGGTGGGCGGCGGCGGAAAATGTAAGTTTGACAACGGTCTTGGCTCGTTTGAGAAGATTGTCTCTGAGACAGCACTCGGTGCCTGCCAGTTGGCCGGTGCGGTAGACCAGGTGACCAGCACCGTGCTGGGACAGCCCACAAGAATGTTTACCAGCGACCAGGCCTTCGGCCAGCAGGGTAAGTACAGCTTCAGCAGCTATATGCGTGGCCGGCAGTATTACTACGGATTGTCGGTGGGCGCCGCTTATAAATTTAATGAGCACCTGAGCGCCTTTGCCGGTGTGCGTGCCGTCTATGCCCTGGCCAACTATTATGGCTATGTGGAAGACATCAAGGTGGGCAATATGCCCCTCTATCAGGTGCTGGACCCCACCAAGAGCGATGCGGCCAACATCGAGCTCAACTGTGACCAGAGCGGTCTTGGCTTCACCCCAATCTTGGGCGTTGACTACAAGACGGGCCGTTTCAATTTTGCCGTGAAGTATGAGTTCAAGACCCGTATGCGCCTGAAGAACGAGGCTGTCAACCAGACTCCCAGTATCGGTAACCTGGGCGACAACCTCTCCAAGTCAATGGTCCAGAGCCTGGCTGGCGCTGCCATGCAGAAGGGCATGAGTCAGGAGCAGGCTACAGCTTGGGCGATGACCCAGGCGCAGACTGTCTTGGGCAATAATGTGGTGACAGGCGCCATGGGACAGCTGAAGAGCCAGTTTGACAGCAAGCTCGACGAGGCCATCGGAGAATATGCCGACGGCAAGAAGATAGCCGGCGACATCCCCTCCCTGCTCACCGTCGGTGTGGGCTACAACCCCACAAACGACCTGCGCCTCAATGTGGGTTTCCACTACTTCGACGACAAGCACGCCACAGCCTACAACGACCGCCACAAGAAGCTGGACCGCGGCACGATGGAGTATAATGCCGGTGTGGAGTATGACGCCACCAAGTGCCTGACGGTGAGTGCCGGATGGCAGAACACCAGCTATGGACTGACAGACGAGTATATGGACGACAAGTCGTTTGTGGTAAGCTCCAACAGCATCGGTGTGGGTGTCAAGGTGAAGCTCTCGCAGAAGATGAACCTCAACTTGGCCTATTTCCACACGTTCTATGAAACCAAGAATACTGAGTTGAACAACTACAAGGCCGACTTCACCCGCAACAACAATGTGTTCGGCGCCGGTCTTGACATTGATTTCTAAAAATCCGAAATCGTATATTTATTCATGTGGTGCCGGGCGGCTGCGTCGGAAGTGCTTACTTCCCATGCAGCCGCCCGGTTCTGTTTGCGTTCCGTCAAGCCTTGTCCTGATGGTCATGGCTAATCTGGGTCTACATCATTGTATACCTGAAGGGCGGCATACCGCTTGTCGGCCAGCAGTTGTTGTTGGCCCGTCCTGATATACTGGCGTACCGTCTTCATGTCGAGTCCCACTTCCAGTTTGAGCACAATCTTACGGATGTTGAGTGTCTTGACCTTGGCTACCGCCGGCTTGTCGGGACCCAGTACCCGCGTGCCAAACCATTGGCGCAGCCTGCTGCCCAGCTCGATGGCGGCAGTGTTCACCACGTCATCCTGTCGGTGCTTCAGATAGACATAGACCAAGCGGTAGAATGGCGGATAGTGGAACAGACGTCGTTCGGCCACCTGCTCGCGGTAGAATCCCTGAAAGTCATTGTGCACTACCTGGGCGATGACGGGCTGGTCGGGACTCTTGGTTTGGAGCACCACGAGCCCCCGCTTGTTTTTGCGTCCGGCCCGTCCGCTTACCTGCGCCATCATCATGAAGGCATGCTCGTAAGCCCGGAAGTCAGGATAGTTGAGCATCGTGTCGGCGTTGAGGATGCCCACCACGCTCACCCGGTCGAAATCGAGTCCCTTGCTGATCATCTGTGTGCCAATCAGAATCTGTGTGCGTCCGGCGGCGAAGTCGTTGATGATGCGCTCGTAGGCATTCCGGGTGCGGGTGGTGTCGAGGTCCATGCGGGCCACCTTGGCGTCCGGGAAGATGTCGCGCACGCTGTCTTCTATCTTCTCCGTGCCGTAGCCCCGTGTGCGGAGGTCTGTGCAGCCACAGGCCGGGCACTCCGCCGGCACCCGGTACGTATACCCGCAATAGTGGCACGTGAGCTGGTTCATGTTGCGGTGGAGCGTCAGGCTCACGTCGCAGTTTTGGCACCGGGGCACCCATCCGCACTGCCGGCACTCTATCATCGGGGCAAAGCCGCGCCGGTTTTGGAAAAGGATGGCCTGCTCGCCACGTTCCAGCGCCTCGCGTACCCGGGCCAGGAGCAAGGGCGAAAACGGGCCGCTCATCATCTTGCGGTGTTGCAGGTCCTTGATGTCCACCACCTGTATCTCGGGCAACTGGATGCCCTGGTAGCGCTGGGTCAGCTCCACCAGTCCATACTTGCCGGTTTGGGCGTTATGGTAAGTTTCCATGCAAGGAGTGGCTGTGCCCAGCAAGGTCTTGGCCCGGTACATTTGTGCCAGCACGATGGCCGCGCTGCGGGCATGATAGCGTGGGGCAGGGTCTTGCTGTTTATAGGAAGTCTCATGTTCCTCATCGATGATGACCAGTCCCAGTCGCTGGAAGGGCAGGAACACGGCGCTGCGGGCACCGAGAATCACATCGTATGGTGCGTCCGACAACTGCTTTTTCCATATTTCCACGCGCTCGGCGTCCGAGTATTTGGAATGATAAATACCCAGTCGCCGGCCGAACACGCGCTTCAGCCGGTCCATGATTTGCACTGTGAGGGCAATCTCCGGCAAGAGGTAAAGCACTTGTTCGTGGCGGTCGATGGCCTCTTGTATCAGGCGAATATATATTTCGGTCTTGCCGCTCGATGTGACGCCATGCAAGAGCGTGACGGGATGCTTCCCGAAGGAGTCGAGAATCTGCTTGTAAGCTTCCTGCTGGGCTTCACTGAGAGGCTTGATGTTTTCCGGATGAGGGGTACCCCCGTCATTCAGCCGTCCCACTTCCTGCTCATAGGTCTCCAGCAGTCCCCGTTTCACCAGTTGTGACAGAATGGGCAGCGTGGCG
>CALGHW010000189.1 GCA_937916075.1 uncultured Prevotella sp. | reverse complement strand
CTTCTGTCTGAGTCTTTACTCAATGCACTCTATATCCACATCGTCGAGCTCATTCATCAGCTCCATCATCTTGTCCTCATACACCATACGGCTCACCTTCACCTCCATCGTGGCCTCCATGATTTTGCCATCAGGCGTGTGCTGCTCCTTCATGCTGTAGGTACTGATGTCGGCGCCCTCTGCCCGCAACCGCTTCACGAGGGTCGTGATTTTCTGCTTGTCGGACGAGGTGAAGGTGAGCGAGATGCTCTTGGTCCCGAAGCGTGACAAAATGAAGTTGAGCGCCTCCAGGCACACAAACACCAGGCCTGTAGCCGCCGTGGCCACAAGATACATGCCCGAGCCACAGGTGAGGCCGATGGCCGACGTGACCCACAGGCCGGCCGCTGTGGTCAGTCCACGCACCACATGCTTCTGAAAGATGATGGTGCCGGCACCGATAAAGCCGATACCCGTCACCACCTGAGAGGCTATTCGCGAGGCATCCCACCGCAGGTTGCCCATCCGCTCCAACTCTCCCCCGAATCCATATTGCGAGATTATCATAAACAGCGCACTGCCCAACGCCACAAGGAAATGGGTGCGGAAGCCCGCTTCCTTGGCTCTGTAGTTGCGCTCCAGACCGATAATACCCCCTAAAAAGGCGGCGAAGAAAAGCCGGAAGATTAATTCCCAAGTTGTATTTTCCATAATTTCTCCTTTCGTTTTCTGTTTGACGGATATACAAATATAATGTTTTTATTTGAAACAGACAAGAGACTGACGAGTTTTCAAACAGTAATCACGCCACATCATCATATCCCGCCACAGAAAGACAGATGGGGGTCATATTTTTCCCTGCTCACGGTAAGAATAATAGCTGCCGTCGGTGACAATGACATGGTCGGCAAAATAGAGACGCACGGCCTCACACGCCTTGCCCACACGCTCGGTGAGCCGGTCATCGTCACGACTGGGCCGATTGTTGCCCGAAGGATGGTTATGGCAAAGAGCCACAATGGTGGCATTACTGAGCAAGGCCTCCTTCAAGATGATACGCACATCGACAGCCGTCTCGCTGATGCCTCCGTGTGAGATACGCTTGGCCTTGATGAGCTTGAAGTTCTGATTCATCAGCAAGACCCAGGCCTCCTCCACATCGAGGTCCTGCATGTTAGGACGCATATAGTTATAAATGGCCGTGGCCGACCCTAAGTCAAGCCGTTCTTCCACCTTTTCCAACTGGCGCCGCTTGCCCAGCTCACAAGCGGCCAGGATGGTGACAGCCTTGGCCGGACCGAGTCCTTTATAGGCCGGACTGGTCAACTGGGCGATGGTCCGCTTGCCGAGCGTGTTGAGATTATTGTTACAGTCCTTGAGCACACGCTTCATCAGGTCGACAGCACTTTCGCCCGGAGCGCCCGACCCTATCAAGATGGCCAGCAGTTCGGCATTAGACAGGGCCTCAGCGCCCAGCCTCATCAGTTTCTCGCGCGGACGGTCTTCCTCCGCCCACTCACAAATAGTCAGTTTATCCATTAAAATTGAGTTAGTAGTTTTTCAGTTAACAGGGGCGGGCTGCCTATTTCAGGCATACCGAACCTTCTGTTTTGACAGAATGGGCGTGAGCCGGAAGACTCCAGCGACATCCCCATATGTAGGATACCGCCAACAACCTCCGACACACGCCCGCTCCTATTTATAAAAAGTCTTGTCGAAAGCGTGAAACTCGTCGCGTCCCAGCACACAGCGTTTCCACCAGGCACTGATAAAGCCAAAACCATAGCCCATGAGCTGGACGAAGGCGGCCGCCACAGAGATAGCCCCAATCTTTGCGCTGCGGTTCTGCCGGGTGGCATCGGCAAAAATCAGCAGACAGTAGGCCAGGATGGGCAGCCAGGGAGCCGCACACAGCCAATACCAGCGATGCACGTCGTCATAGTGCATCAAGACACGTCCGACGGCAGAGAGAACCACCAAGCCGATAACCCCCACCGTGAAGACCATGGGCAGGAGATGGACCAGCTTGAGCGACTCAGGATATTTCTTATAGAGATTGATGCGGGCGATGCCACTGTTGTACACCTGACGGAAAAACTTGCGCATATCCGTGCGACGCTTGTGCCACACCCAGGCTTCGGGAAACAGGCGGCAGCGGCAACGGGCCTTGAAGATGCGGATGCTGAAGTCGATGTCCTCGCCAAAGCGCATCTTGGAAAATCCGCCCAGCCGCATATAGACATCCCGGCGAATGCCCATGTTGAACGACCGGGGATAAAACTTGTCGAGCTTCTTCTTGCCGCCACGGATGCCTCCTGTGGTAAAGAAGCTGGTCATCGAGTAGCTGATGGCCTTCTGGGTGTCGGTAAACGACGGGTGCGAGCGGTCGGGACCGCCAAAGGCATCGGCAGGCTCACGCCGCAGCTCTTCCTCTATGGCCTGCAGGTAGCCCTCAGGCAGCACCACGTCGGAATCGAGCACGAGGAGGTATTCGCCTTGGGCCCGCTCCGCTCCATAGTTGCGGCTCTGTCCGGGACCCGAATTGGGCTTCATATAGTAATGCGCGTCCAGGCGGCCGGCATACTTGTCCACCACCGCACGGCAGTCGCGCTGCGAACCGTCTTCGACGATGACCACCTCAAAGTCGCGGAAAGTCTGTCCAACGAGACTCTCCAGCAATTCGTCCACCTCGTCGGGACGGTTGTAAACGGGGACGATAACGGAATACTTCATAAATCTTATATCTTAAATTAGGACTTTTGAGTCTTTGACACGCTCAAGGCTCAAAAAAAAAAGAATGCATGACGCTCCAACGACCAGCGTCATACCGACTACTGCCGAGGGTGCGTCATGCATTGCCTGATGGTAAAAGCGATATCGCTTACTCCTTCACACGGTTCAGATAGCTACCGTCGCGGGTATCCACCTGCACGAGGTCACCCTCGTTGATGAACAGAGGCACACGAATCTCAACACCTGTCTCCAGTGTGGCGGGCTTGAGGGTGTTGGTAGCGGTGTCGCCCTTGATGCCGGGCTCTGAGTGAGTGACACGCAGAACAGTCTTCACAGGCATCTCGGCATAGAGCACGGTCTCGGTGTCAGCGTCGCTGACCACCTCAACGATGTCGGACTCCTTCATAAACTCAACGCCAGTCACGAGGTCGGCGGGGATGGGAGCCTGGTCGAAAGTCTCCTGGTTCATGAAGATATAGTCCTCACCCTCCTTATAGAGGTACTGGTAAGGACGACGCTCGATACGAACATCCTCCAGCTTCTCACCGATGTTGTAACGACGCTCCAACACACGGCCGTCGCTCACGTTCTTCAGCTTGATGTTCATGATGGTGTTACCCTTACCCGGCTTGCGGTGCTGGAAGTCGATACAAACCCAAATGCCGCCATCCATACGGACAGCTACGCCTTTCTTAATGTCTTGTGAATTAATCATGTTGTTTTTATATATTTTGTATTTATAATCACGATTTGCGGGTGCAAAGTTACTGATTTTCTCGAAAAAAGCATAAAACTTTGAGCTAAAAAACACTTATTCCTTTGCAGTTACGAAAAAAATAAGTAATTTTGCAGCCCAAAGCGTGTAAATAATAACAATAAAATAACAAAAAGCAATGAAAAGAACATTTCAGCCGCACAACAGAAGAAGAGTGAACAAGCACGGCTTCCGTGAGAGAATGGCAACAAAGGACGGTCGCCGCGTACTGGCTGCCCGCCGCGCCAAGGGTCGTAAGAAACTGACAGTATCTGACGAGCACCACGGAAAGTAAAGCTTTGGCTCTACCGTTTCATTTCTATGGGCGAAAGCCCCTGGAATGAAAAAAGGGATACATGGACCTTCAACGGTCTTTGTA
>CALGHW010000188.1 GCA_937916075.1 uncultured Prevotella sp. | reverse complement strand
CAGAATCATCTTCACCGGTGCCTGCTGCTCCATGATGGTGCCCAGCTCCTGGATGCTCATCTGGAAGCCGCCGTCGCCACTGAACATGCACACCGTGCGCTGAGGCGCGCCAAAGGTGGCTCCCACTGCGGCAGGCAGGCCGAAGCCCATCGTCCCGAGTCCGCCACTGGTCACAATCGAGCGCTTGTGGCGATACTTGAAGTAACGGCATGAGAACATCTGGTTTTGCCCCACATCGGTAACCAGCACGGCCTCGCCATGAGTGGCCTCGGCCACAGCGTTGACCACCTCGCCCATCAGTAGCGGTCCGCCGGCGGGATGGATGGCCGGCTGTATCACCTTCTCGTTCTCCTGGTCGGCCAACGGACGGAAGCTGTCTCTCCACTCACGATGAACGGCACGGTTGAGCAGCCGGGTGATGGCGGGCAAGGTCTTCTTGCAATCGCCGATGACAGCCACATCGGTCTTCACACACTTGTCTATCTCTGAGGGGTCGATATCGAGATGTATCACCTTGGCCTGGCGGGCGTAGGTGGACAGCAGCCCCGTGACACGGTCGCTGAAGCGCATGCCGATGGCAATCAGCACGTCACACTCCTGCTCCTTGACGTTGGGCGCATAACTGCCGTGCATACCCAGCATGCCCATATTGAGCGGATGGTCACTGGGCAAGGCCGACAGGCCCAACAAGGTGCGGGCGGCCGGAATGTCGGCCCGCTCGAGGAAGTCTACCAGCTCGTCCTGGGCGTCGCCCAGCTCCACGCCCTGTCCCACGAGGGCCAGGGGTTTCTTGGCATTGTTGATAAGCTCGGCCGCATGGTCGATGGCGTCAGCGTCCGGCTCGGGATAAGGCACATAGCTACGCACGAAGTCCACGTGCTGCGGCTTCCATTCCGTGGTGGATACCTGTGCGTTTTTGGGGAAGTCGAGCACCACAGGCCCTGGTCTTCCCGACCGAGCGATATAGAAAGCCCGGCTCACGGCCCAAGCCACATCTTCCGGCCGGCGTATCTGGTAACTCCACTTGCTGATAGGCTGGGCCACGCCCACCAGGTCTACTTCCTGAAAGGCGTCGGTACCCAACGCGCCGACCCCCACCTGGCCGGCTATCACCACGATAGGCGTAGAGTCCATCATGGCGTCGGCCACTCCGGTCAAGGTATTCGTGGCACCGGGACCACTGGTCACCAGGCATACACCTACCTCGCCGCTCACACGGGCATAACCCTCGGCCGCATGGGCCGCGGCCTGCTCGTGGCGCACCAGCACATGGTGGAATGTCTTTTTATCGCCACGGGTATAATCATACAAGGCGTCAAACACCGGCATAATGGCTCCGCCGGGATAACCGAATATGGTCTTTACGCCTTCTTCTTTCAAAGCC
>CALGHW010000187.1 GCA_937916075.1 uncultured Prevotella sp. | reverse complement strand
CCGACGACCTCATCAAGCGCATCGTGAAGAGCCGCAACTACCTGGCGGCCTACGGCTGCATGCGACAGGTCAGCTTCGGACTGCTCGACATGGCCTACTACACATTGAAAACACCGTTCGAGGGCAACCTGATGCAGTTTGAAAAGGAAGCCTGGAAGAAAGCCATCGTCACCAAGCAGCTGCCCGACACCTGCATGACCGTGCAGTTCAGCCATATCATGGCCGGGGGCTATGCCGCCGGATACTACAGCTACAAATGGGCCGAGGTGCTCGACGCCGACGCATTCAGCGTGTTCAAGAAGCACGGCATCTTCGACCCCAAGACCGCCCAGCGGTTCCGTGACAAGATTCTGTCAAAGGGAGGCACCGAACACCCCATGACGCTCTACAAGCTATTCAGAAAGGGTGAGCCCACCATTGACGCCCTGCTCCGGCGCGACGGCATCAAGCGGAAGAAAGAGGAATCAAAATAAAAAACGACAGCCTTATGACCGAACAAGAAGAAAAGCAACGGAAGCTCGATATGCGCTATCTGCGCATGGCCCGCATCTGGGCAGAAAACAGCTACTGCCAGCGGCGCAAGGTGGGAGCTCTCGTGGTGAAAAACAAGATGATCATCAGCGACGGGTACAACGGCACGCCCAGCGGCTTCGAGAATGTGTGCGAAGACGACAACAACGTGACCAAGCCGTATGTGCTGCACGCCGAGGCCAACGCCATCACCAAACTGGCCCGAAGCTCCAACAACAGCGACGGGGCCACACTCTACGTCACAGCTTCTCCCTGCATCGAGTGCTCCAAGCTCATCATCCAGGCCGGTATCAAGCGCGTGGTCTATGGCGAGAAATACAGGCTCGAAGACGGGCTCAACCTGCTCAGAAGAGCCCATATCGAAGTAAAATATCTTAATCCAGACACAGAAGACAACAATGAAAGCCAACCCCAACAAGTCTAATCGGTATATGCCGTTGCTCATGGCCGCCTGTGTGGTGGTGGGCATCCTGATCGGCACATTCTACGCCAACCACTTCTCGGGCAACCGCCTGAGCATCATCAACTCCAGCAGCAACAAGCTCAACAACCTGCTCCACATCATCGACGATGAGTATGTGGACACGGTCAACGTGAACGACCTGGTGGAGAAAGCCATGCCGCAAATCCTGGCCGAGCTCGACCCTCACTCGGTCTACATCAGCGCCAAGGACGTGCAGACGGCCAACGACGACCTGAAAGGATCGTTCTCGGGCGTGGGCATTGAGTTCACCATCCGGCAGGACACCATCCACGTGCAAAACGTCATCAAGAACGGACCAGCCGAACGGGCCGGACTCTTGGCCGGCGACAAGATTATCAGCGTGGACGGCAAGCCCTTCGTGGGCAAGGAAGTGACCAACGAGGAAGCCATGCACCGACTGAAGGGCCCCAAGGACACCAAGGTGAAACTGGGCGTGCTCCGCTACCACGAAAAGAAGCCGCGCTATTTCACCGTGACCCGCGGCGACATCCCACAGAAGAGTGTCACGGCCACATATATGCTGGACAACGAGACGGGATATATCAAGGTCAAGAACTTCGGCGAGAACACTTATCCCGAACTGCTCATCGCCCTGGCCCAACTGTCACAGGAAGGATTTGAGAATCTGGTCATCGACCTGCGCGGCAATTCGGGAGGCTACCTCATGTCGGCCGTGCAGATGGCCAACGAGTTCCTGCCCAAAAACCGACTGATAGTCTATACAAAAGGACGCAAGTCGCCCCGCGAAGACTATCGGAGCGACGGCCATGGCAGCTACCAGCAGATACCGCTCGTGGTACTGATCGACGAGACCTCGGCATCGGCCAGCGAGATCTTTGCCGGCGCTATCCAAGACAACGACCGAGGCACCATCATCGGACGCCGCTCGTTTGGCAAGGGACTGGTGCAGAAGCCCATCGCCTTCAATGACGGTTCGATGATACGCCTCACCATCGCACGCTACTACACGCCTTCAGGACGATGCATCCAGAAGCCCTACACCATGGGCGACGACAAGGACTATGAGAGCGACCTCATGGACCGCTACCAGCACGGCGAGTACTTCTCGTCCGACAGCATCAAGCATACGGGACAGATATACCACACCACCCTGGGACGCAATGTGTATGGAGGTGGCGGCATCACGCCCGACATCTTCGTGCCCGAGGACACACTCAACATGACGTCCTACTACAAGGAGGCGGCCATGTCGGGCCTCATCCTCCAGTTTGCCTACACCTATACGGACGACAACCGCGTGAAGCTCAACACCTTCAAGGAACTGAAGGAACTGAGCGACTATCTGGTCAAGCAAAACACGGTAGAGCTGTTTGCCTCCTACGCCGACCACAACGGTCTGCGCCGCCGCAACCTGATGATTCGCAAGTCGCACACGCTGCTGGAGAAATTCATCAACAGCCGCATCATCTACAACATCATGGACGACGAGGCATGGACCAAATACCTCAACGGCTACGACCCTGTCATCAGCGCCACGCTGAAGGTGTTCCGCACCCACAGCGCCTTCCCGCAGAAGCCGGCCGCCAAGGCGAAGACAAGAAAATAAAGATTGTAAAAGCAAGCACGGTATGAAAGCCGAACTGAGAAAAACAATACGTGAACGTAAGCGACAGTTTACCAGCCAAGCGCTCGGTGAGCTGTCGCTTGCCGTTATCAGCCAGTTGGAGCGCCACCCGCGGTTTGTCCAGGCCCGCACCCTGATGCTCTACTATTCCCTGCCCGACGAGGTGTCCACCCACCGGCTCATCGACCGCCTGGAGGGCAAGACCATCTTGCTGCCCAGGGTCACTGGCGAGGGCACCATGGAGCTGCGCCGCTATACCGGACCGGCCGACCTGGCCGTGGGGGCATACGGCATCATGGAGCCCACAGGACAGGTGTTTACCGACTATGACCGGATAGACCTGGCCGTGGTGCCCGGCATGGCTTTCGACCCGGCGGGCCACCGCCTGGGACGCGGCAAGGGCTACTACGACCGCTTCCTGGCCGGTGTGCCTCATCTATATAAAATAGGTATATGCTTCGGTTTCCAGTTGTTTGACCATATACCCGTAGAGGAAACCGACATCACGATGGACTGTGTGCTGGCCAGTCGCTAACAAAACCGGATATCATAAATCACCTGTGCCCCCACATGGTGGTTGAGCTGGGCGACAAACTCTTGCCGCCTCATGCTCAAGTCGGCCCTGAGGGCCGGACTTGACAGATGCACATAGAGTGTCTGATTCATGATATACACATTGAGCGTGTAGCGGCTGATGACGGCTCCGGCCACTTCCGGCCACGACTCCACCAGTCGTTTTTGCAGCAAGGGCGTCTCCAGCCCCTGCTGGCGCAGGTTGCGCATAATCAAGTCACGGATATTCTGAACGTCACGCTTAAACATAAAAACAGGCTCTCCTCCTTTCTTCTATTCTTCCCGAACCCTCAACTCCCCGTTGTCCACATGAAATATCCGGTAGTCATACGAGCAGTTATGGAGTATCTGGTCGAGATGGTCACGGTTAGTATCGGTGATGAATATCTGTCCGAAGCCATCGCCCGACACCAGTCTCACGATTTGCTCCACCCGCTCCGCGTCCAGCTTGTCGAAGATATCGTCAAGCAGCAGCAGGGGCGTGGTCTTCGAGGCCGTACGCTTCAGGAAGTCAAACTGGGCCAGTTTCAGCGCCACGACAAACGTCTTGTTCTGTCCCTGGCTGCCTTCCCGCTTCATCAGGTGTCCGTCGAGCGTAAACTCCAGGTCGTCGCGGTGCACCCCATGCAGCGAGTAGCCCACGGCCCGGTCCTTAAACCGGTCGCGCTGTATCACGTCGAGCAGCGGTCCGCGCTGGCAGTGCGAGGTATAGTGCAGCCCCACCGTCTCGCGCCCCGAGGCGATGCGGTTATAAAACTGCTGAAACACAGGCTCCAGCTCGCTGACAAACGCGCTGCGCTTGGCAAACAGCCGCTCGCCCTCCAGAGCCATCTGCTCTTCCCAAATGGAAATCAGCTCCACATTGGGCTCCTCCTCGGCCTTCAGCATGGCGTTGCGCTGCTGGAGAGCCTTGTTGTACCGGGAGAGCGACTCGATATAGGTACGGTCATACTGCGAGATGACCAGGTCCATCAGCTTGCGCCGGTCCTCACTGCCGCCCTCTATCAGCAGGGTGTCGGCCGGCGACACCACCACCAGGGGTATCAGCCCTATGTGTTCCGACAGGCGCTTATACTCCTTCTTGTTGCGCTTAAAATGCTTCTTGGTGCCCCGCTTCATGCCGCAATACACCGTCTCCGGCTCGCCGCTGTCCGTCTGATAGCTGCCCTCAAGCACAAAGAAGTC
>CALGHW010000186.1 GCA_937916075.1 uncultured Prevotella sp. | reverse complement strand
GTCCTTTAACTCTCCCTTCTTCGAGTCCTTTAACTCTCCCTTCTTCGAGTCCTTTAACTCTCCCTTCTTCGAGTCCTTTAACTCTCCCTTCTTCGAGTCCTTTTGCCCTACCTTCTTTTAGTCCTCTTGCTCTCCCTTCCGCTTCGCCCCTTCTTTGTGCGTCAGCATAGTAGAGACGTTCCTTGTCAACACGTCCCCACAGACGGTCGTAGAGGTCGAGTTCCGCATCAGTATAAGCCGATTCCTCCACCTCTTCCAGGGCTTTCTTGATTTCAGGGTTGTCGAGGAGGTCTTGTGGAGCTTTGGTCGTGTCCTCATTGATTTCTGTCAAGAACTTCAGCCATAACACGGCCATTTTCTTCTCAAGGAGCGTGTGCGGTGTGAACTTGGGCAACTCGACAAACGTGAGGTGCAATCCCTCAATCACCTTGTCACTGTGCTCCTCATGCACCATGTTGTAGTTGTGGATAAACTCGTTGGGCAAGTCGGGCATGAAAACCTCGTTGAGCAGATTGAGCGAATAGACAGGTTGTAGCAGGTCGAATGTACGGCTGCGCTTGAGCTGCCGTACATACGCCTTGGAGGCATTGAAGAGTACACGCTGCTGGAAGGCCGGTGTCCATATCATCTGCATCTCCACGATAAACTGCCGTCCCAGCGCGTCTTGACACCTCACGTCGACAATGCTGTCTTTACCAAGAGGCGTGTCGGGCACCAGTTCGGCCGGCAGATACTCCAGAGTATCCACTTGCTGGTCGCCCTCTAAGGGCAACAAGGCGTTAATAAGGCTCTTCACCAAGTCTTGGTGTTCGCCAAAGACCTTCTTGAAGGTCAAGTCATTCTTAGGGTCAAGATATCTCATGGTTGTAAGCGTATTGGTGTATGGCTACAAATATACGATAATTTTTTGAGGGCGGCAAGTCTTTGGTGCCCCATTTATTTGTCACCAAAGACTTGCCGTGTGAAAGGAGCCTACTTGCTGGTATCCAGTCCGCTTCGCTTGGTGCGTCGGAAGCTGCGGTAGTCGTCGAGAGGAATTTCCACATCGGGCTCTTCCAGGTCGCCGTTGTGGGGCAGACAAAACTTCATATACTTGATGTTCAGTCCGCGCTCAATCCACTGCGCCTCATAATAAGTCTGGATTGACAGGATTTTCTGTGTCTCGCTGTCAATGCCCTCCGTGTGATACAGGTCCTCTGTGCGGAAGAGCAGGGGCAGGTGGTTGTGCTCCACCATATACGAGGTATAAGTGAAGAGGAAGTTGGAGTCTGTCTTCAGATGCACGATGCCTCCATCCTTTAAGAAGTGGCGGTAGCGTGCCATGAAATAAGTGCTGGTGAGTCGCTTGCGCGGGTTTTTCATTTGTGGGTCGCTGAAGGTGAGCCAAATCTCTTGCACCTCGCCCTCGGCGAAGAAGCGGTCGATAATCTCGATATTGGTGCGCAGGAAGGCCACATTCTTCAGCCCTTCGGTCAGCGCCTCCTTGGCCCCCTTATGCATTCTGGCTCCCTTGATGTCCACCCCGATGAAGTTCACATCCGGGTAAAGCCGGGCCAGTCCCACGGTATATTCCCCCTTGCCGCAGCCCAGTTCCAGTACGATAGGGTTGTCATTGTGGAAATACTCCTCGCGCCACCGTCCCTTCATGTCAAACGGCACATCTTCAATCACGGAATAAGGATACTGGAAAACGTTGCTGAACGTCTCCATTTCTGCAAATTTCTGTAGTTTACCTTTGCTCATACGTGTTCAAAAAAAATGAAAGAACGAAGAAAGATGAATTCTATGGCTCTTCAAGGATTTGTCAGAGTATAGACTTCTTCCCTCTTCGTTCTTCCTTCAATTTTTCTTATTTTGTTGTCTTAATGATTCTGCTTGTGTCAGCGTCAGTCAATTCAAAAATCCTTACCTCGGCCTTTAGGCATTTGCCTTTCCGGCCAGCGGTGCGGCCTGGGTGTAAGTGCGTGCTCCCAACTCCTTGTCGAGCATATAGAGTCCGTAGCCGTTGTCCTTGATCATGCGGAGGTTGTCGATGATGTTTTGTGCGTTTTCCTCCTCTTCCACCTGCTCGTCCACAAACCACTTGAGCATGCTCTGTGTGGCGTAGTCGTTTTCGGCGGTGCAGAGGGCAAAGAGGTCATTGATGAGCGCAGTCACCTTCTGCTCGTGGGCCAGTGTGTTCTCGAATACGTCGAGCGGATTGTTCCATTCCGTGGGCACTGCGTCGATAGCCCGCAGGCTCACTTTGCCGCCCCGCTGGATGATATAGTTGAAGAGAATCTTGGCATGGTCCTGCTCCTCTTGGAACTGCACTTGAAACCAGTTGCCCATACCGGGATTACCGTTGGCGTGGCAGTAAGCGGCCATTGACAGATACAAGTAGGCCGACCACATCTCGGCGTTGATTTGGGCGTTGAGCGCCTCTTCTACATTTTTGTTCAGCATAATGATGTCTTTTAGTTATTATTATCTTCTACCTCTTCTTCTGCAAAATCTGTACCACGGTCTT
The DNA here is from genome assembly GCA_937916075.1 of uncultured Prevotella sp. GTDB lineage: Bacteria > Bacteroidota > Bacteroidia > Bacteroidales > Bacteroidaceae > Prevotella. Next base: position 1,845 of record CALGHW010000186.1, on the reverse strand, counting down.
CATATCCCACCAAATCGTTGTAGAAATATCCGCGGGCAGTCAAACTGGCGGAGATGATTGTCGGGAGTGCGATAAGGAGCATGATGCCGAGCAAGATAGCCCCCAAGCCTCCTATTGCTTCTCCGAGTGCGAACATAAGGAGGATACCGATGGCTAATATTGCGATGTTGATGCCGTCGAAACAGAGGTCCAGCAAAAACAGTTTCAGCTTGTGGCCCTGCATCAGCCTTTTGCTGATGCTGAGAATCTGTGAACTGGAGAGTTCCTCTTCTTCCTCGAGTTGTTCCTCCTCCTCAAATTTTGTGATGCCGTATTGATAGTCATACACCACGTTTTCGGTCATGCTGAATGAATAACACAGATAGTAGAAAGGAATGAGTAACACCACCAGGAGCGGATACATCCAGAATTGGGAGGCTTCTTGTGGGATAACGAGAGGAATGGAGAAAGCCATCAGGATAACCTGGTATATGATGAGTCCTGCAAGACACGCTGCCATCAGATAAAACCATTTCAGGGCCAGCGGCTTGATGATGCGTTTATGATATCCGCAGAAAAGATTGCTGAAGTTGATGTTCTCTCCACGGGCCACTTCTAAAAATGTGATTTGTATGCCGTAAAATAATGGCGGATAGACAATCAGCATCCATGCGAGGAATAGTATGGTAAGCAGGGCATAAAAGAAGAAACCTGCTCCTCCCGTGACCATGGCAATGAGGACCATGGGGATAGCTAAAATCAAGCTACAAATCAGGCAAATAACCAAATAGGCAAGGCCTGCGACTATCAGAAAAAGAATGTTCATCAGCCAATTGTTGTTGTTGAGCATGGTTGAGAATGATTGTCTCAGATAAGTGCTAATACTTTTCATGTGTAAAAAATGTTTTGTAAAGATAAATAATAAATGATCCTATTTTCAGGTAAAAATATATGCTTTGTCGTTCCTATTTTTAGGTGTTAAAAGAAGAGTGGGTATGCCAGAACATGCTGTTAGCATGCCCACTCTCGCTAAAGTTCCTTTGTTTACTCGATGATGACAGTCGTCCAGCCGTGCTTGTCCTCTTCGGTGCCATACTGGATGCCGCGCAGATGGTTGTACAGCTTGGTCGAGATAGGTCCTGGCTTACCGTCCTTGCTGAAAGTATAGCGCTTGCCCGTGTCGAGGTCGTCGATATACGAGATAGGCGAGATGACGGCAGCCGTGCCGCATGCGCCGGCCTCTTCGAAGGTGTCGAGCTCCTCCTCGGGAATCTGGCGGCGCTCCACCTTCATGCCGTAGTCCTCGGCCAGTTGCATCAGGCTCTTGTTGGTGATGCTGGGCAGGATGCTGGTAGACTTCGGAGTGACATACGTGTTGTCCTTGATGCCAAAGAAGTTGGCCGCGCCACACTCGTCCATGTATTTCTTCTCCTTGGCGTCGAGATAAAACTCGCAGGCATATCCCTTTTTGTGGGCTATGTCGTTGGCCTTGAGCGAGGCCGCATAGTTGCCGCCCACCTTGTAGATACCCGTTCCGAGTGGAGCCGAGCGGTCATAGTCGCGGATGATGACATAAGGGTTGGTGGAGAATCCTCCCTTGAAGTAGGGGCCCACCGGTGTGACAAATATCATGAAGAGATACTCCGTGGCGGGGTGTACACCCACCTGGGCCGACATGCCCACCAGCAACGGACGGATATAGAGCGTGGCTCCGCTCTCGTAGGTGGGGATATATTCCTGGTTGAGGCGCACCACCTTTTTCACCATCTCTTCAAACAACTCTGTGGGCACCTCGGGCATGAGGATGCCGCGGCATGTGCTCTGCAGACGCTTGGCGTTCTCGTCCATCCGGAACACACGCACCTT
>CALGHW010000185.1 GCA_937916075.1 uncultured Prevotella sp. | reverse complement strand
CAAAGCAACAGGATATGACAAAAGATTGTATCTCAAGGATAGCCATTTTTCTGGCTGCCATGTCTCCGATGGTGCCAGTCTGTGCCACACAGACAGACAACGAAGTCATCGGAAGAAAAGTCACATCAGTCAAAGGCAAGGTCATCACACAGTCGGACCAACTTCCCGTGATGGGAGCCACCATACTGATAGAAGGTACCCACATCGGAACAACCACAGATGCCGACGGCAACTTTGAACTGCGCAACGTGCCACAAGAAGCCAAACGCATCAAGGTGTCGTACATCGGAATGAAAAGCCAAGCGGTGGCGATTCGCCCTTCCATGTTGGTCAAACTGGACAACGAAAGCACCCAACTCGACGAGGTGATGGTGGTGGCCTACGGCACAGCCAAGAAAAGCACCTTCACGGGGTCGGCCTCCGTGGTCAAGGTTGACAAGATTGACCAACAGCCTGTCACCGAGGTGACCTCAGCCTTGCTGGGCAGCGCACCCGGTGTCTCCGTCACCTCCTCCAGCGGCATGCCCGGCACCTCCTCCACCATCCGCATCCGAGGCATCGGCTCATTCAGCGCCTCCTCCAGCCCTCTGATTGTGCTGGACGGTGTGCCCTACGACGGTTCTGTCTCCAGCATCAACCCCTCCGACGTGGAAAGTATGTCGGTGCTCAAAGACGCGGCCTCAACAGCTCTCTATGGCGCAAGGGCCGCCAACGGCGTGCTGATGATCACGACCAAGCACGGCAAATCAGGGAAAGCCAAGGTAAACGTGAAGCTCAACCAGGGCATCACCATGCGGCAAAGCGCCGACTACAAGAAGCTGGGCGTGGGACAATACTGCGAAATATACTGGGAAGACCTCTATAACAAATATCAAAAGGACGGACAGGAAAAGTCGGTGGCCGCTGCCAACGCAAGCGCCAACCTGATGGATGCTCTGGAATACAATCCTTTTCTGAATGTAGACAAGTCGGCCGTAGTGGGCACCGACGGCAAGTTCAACCCAGAGGCCCAGATGGCCTGGGCCGACGACACCGACTGGGAGGATGCCATCCAGCAAACGGGCAAGCGCACGGATGCCACCATAGCCGTGACCGGAGGCTCAGACAAGAATGACTATTATTTCTCGGTGGGCGCCATCTCGGAAGACGGCTACATCATCGGTTCCGGCCTGGAGCGCTACTCCTTCAAGACCAATGTCAACACCCAGGTGAAGCCATGGCTTAAAATGGGCCTGGTGTCTGGCGGCAATATCAGCAAGGTGAAAGGCCAACAGACAACAACCCGCAACGGCATCAGCAATCCCTTCCTCTTCACCCGCTACATCAGTCCGCTCTACCCTATCCACCTGCACGACGCCGCCACCGGAGCCACCATCCTCGACGCCAACGGCGACGCGCGCTATGACTTCGGAACCGGCTACAGCGACGGCGACCTCACGGCTCCCAAGCGCTCCTATTGCGCCACGGTCAACCCGGCCATCGAATTGCGGGAACGAGAGGACGGCTACACCCGCAGGATGTTTAACATGAAAGGATATGCCGAAGTAAACTTCCTGAAGGACTTCACCTTCACCTTCAACGGAAGCGTCAACTCCAATGCCTACCTGGCCGCCTCGTCGTCCAAGAAATATACCGAGAAGGCCAATATTGGCACTTCCACGCGCACAAACTCTTTCACCACGACAACCAACTTCAACGAACTGCTCGACTACAAGCGAAAATTCGGACTTCACCATGTGGACATGCTGCTGGGACACGAGAATTACCGCTACGAATATCGCTACCTGACGGTCAGCATGAAGGGCGAGATTATGCCCGGCAACTCTGAACTGGTCAACTATACAGAAGTAAACACGACACCCCGGTCGTACACCAACCGATACCGCACCGAGGGATACTTCATGCGCGCCAACTATGACTATAACGACCTTTATTACGGCTCTGTATCATTCCGCCGCGACGGTTCATCCCGGTTTAACAAAGACTATCGCTGGGGCAACTTCTGGTCGGTAGGTGCCGGATGGAGCATCAGCCGCTCCCTCCTGGACGATGTGAGATGGATAGACAACCTGAAACTACGATTCTCGTATGGCGAGGTGGGCAACGACGACGTGGGAGGATACTATCCCTGGGTGGCCTCCTACGAGCCAGCCAACAACGCTTCCGAGGCCGGATATATCCAGTCGAGCATGGGCAACAAAGAACTGCAATGGGAGGTTTCGCGCAACTTTGACGTGGCCTTAGAATTCGGATTTTTCAATCGGGTAAGCGGCAGCGTGGAGTTTTTCTCACGCAAATCAACCAACCTGCTGTTTGACATCCCCTTGTCACCGTCCACAGGATTCGGCAGCCAGAGCCGCAACTCGGGAGCCATGAAAAACGAGGGCGTGGAGATTCAGGCCAATGTCAAAATTCTGAACGGCAACCACTGGAAATGGAACGTGGATGTCAACGGCACCTACCTGAAGAACAAAATCACCTCTTTGCCTGTAGACCCGTTTATCAGCAGCGACGTGTTCCGCATCGAAGAAGGCCACTCACGGTATGACTTCTACGATGCGGAACACGTCGCTGCTGATAAACGGGTCTACAGGCAA
>CALGHW010000184.1 GCA_937916075.1 uncultured Prevotella sp. | reverse complement strand
ATGAGGGGGTGGTCAACGGAGCCATGCTCTATGACCGTCATGAGATGCGGGCCCTGTTTATGCTGGCCATCGGTCGCCCCGGCAGTTCGTTTGCCATCGAGATAGCCCGCAAGACGGGCATTCCCGAGGAGGTTATCCGTGACGCCTCTGAGATAGTGGGCTCTGACTATATCCAGAGCGACAAGTATCTCCAGGACATTGTCCGCGACAAGCGCTACTGGGAGGGAAAACGCCAGACCATCCATCAGCATGAGAAGACGCTTGAGCAGAAGATAGCCAAGTATGAGGCCGACCTGAAGGAGCTGGAGCAGAGCCGGAAGGACATCCTGCGCCGGGCCAAGGAGCAGGCCGAGGAGCTATTCAAGGAGAGCAACCGCAAGATAGAGAATGCCATCCGCGAGATTCGTGAGAGCCAAGCTGAGAAGGAGGAGACCAAGCGGGTGCGTGAGGAGCTGAAGACCTTCAAGGAGGAGGTGTTGGAAATAGACACCAAGGCCAACGACGAACTGATAGCCAAGAAGATAAAGCAGATACAGGAGCGCAAGGAGCGCCGGGAGAAGCGCAAGAAGGAGAAAACCGAACAGAAGGCCGCTCCGGCCCTGCAGGCCAAGGCCGTCCAGCGTCCGGTGGCCCAGGCTCCGTTGGCTACGGGCGACACGGTGCGCATCAAGGGCCTTACCACGGTGGGCACCATCGAGAGCCTGGAAGGGAAGATGGCCACCGTCATCTTTGGTGACATGAAGACCAAGATGAGGGCCGACCGCCTGGAGCGTGCCGACAAGCCCAAGCAGCAGGAGGCCAAGACCTTTGTGCAGGCCATGGGCCGGCAGACGCGGGAGACGATAGACAACCGTAAACTGAATTTCCACCAAGACCTCGACGTGCGCGGTATGCGGGGAGATGAGGCCTTGAATGCCGTCACCTATTTCATTGATGACGCCATCCTCGTGGGCATGCCCCGGGTGCGTATTCTCCATGGCACGGGCACGGGTATTCTCCGCCAGCTTATCCGCCAGTATCTGGCTACCGTGCCCAATGTGGCTTCCTTCCGCGACGAGCACGTCCAGTTTGGCGGGGCCGGCATCACCGTGGTCGATTTGGATTAGGCCGACCTACTTATAAGCGAGACAAAGGATTTCATCCGGAAAATGCGAGAGCGGGAGCCATGACAAACTTGTCATGGCTCCCGCTCTCGCATTTCTTTTTGTCCTGTTTCCTTACCAGATGATCTTGCGTGTCAAACTGCCGTTCGGTGTCTGTACTTTGGCGATATAGAGTCCGTGGGGCAGTTGGTCCATGTGCAGGGCTACCATGTCGGTGCCCTGTGTCCGGCCGACAACGGCCCCCTGGGCGTCATATAGGGTGGCGCTGGTCGTCCCCTTGCCGCCACGTACCGTCAGCAGCTTGTTTTGCAGCCGGATGTCGAGGTTCTGTCTGTCCTTGCGGGGTGTCTGTATGCCCGTGGTCAGGATGGGCACCAGCATAAAAGGGTAGTCCGTCAAGGATGTGCTTCCTTTGCCGTTGATAGTCCCATCGCTGTTGATGGTCCAGTAGGCGGTGCCGGCGCTGCCGCCGTTGCGGATGCTGTACAGGTCGCCGTCCTCCACGCCGAAGAGCGAGTAGGAGTTCCACGACGTATAGTAAGGATTCGACGAGAACACGCCATATTCGTTCAGAAACTTGTCATCCAGTGTCGATACGATTTTATAGCGTTCACCGTCCTTGGTGATGCTCCACACCTGTGAGGCGTCCTCCTCTTCCTTTTCATCCGTGAAGACCGGTGTCATCGAACCGTCGTTGGTCAGGTATTTGCCGTTGGCCACATCCTTGATGTAATAGGTGCCGTCGGCGATGGTCTTGGCGCCGCTTACGGGGAGGTATACCGCAAAGTCGAGCTGTTCCTTCTCACCGTCCAGGTCGTAGGTGACGGTCAGCTTGGAGGTGTGCTGTATTTTTTCGATGGTCACATACTGGTTGGTGCTGCCGTCGCTCCACGACCACGTGCCCCCAATCTGTCGGCACACTGGCTTGAGGGTGATGTTGTCGCCCTGCTTGGCGATATAAGTGTCGGTGTAGATAGCCTTCCCGTTGTTTACCGTCAGGCTGGGCGAGAGGTTGAGCACATGGGCGTGGAAGTTCACCTTCTCCGTCCGTCCGCCCTGTGTGGTATAGGTCAGGGTGTAGGTGCGGTCGGTGTTCAGGAAGGCGATGTCGATGCTGGAAGTCGTCTCTCCCGTGTTCCACTTGTAGCTGCCCCATCCGGCCTTGCCGTTCACGCCGAGGGTAAATCCCTTCTTGGGTATCACGTTGACGATGGTGTCGTTGGTGGTGGTGCCGTTGATAGTCACATAAGGTGTCAGGGTCTCCTCGCTGCAGTCTCCCTTCACGGCGATGCTGAACATCTGTGTGCTCTCCACGCCCTTGTCGTTGGTATAGGTCACACGGTAGATGTGGCTGCTGTCGGCCGTGATGTCCAGATTCTTGGTGGTGGCTCCGGTGCTCCATTTCCACTTGCCCGTGTCGCTCACGCTGTCGGGCAGTGAGGGGCAGAGGGTCAGTTGGCTGCCTTTGGGTAGGGTGGTGGCGTTGGTGGTGTTGTAGGGGTTCACCGTGCCGCCCATGACACTCTGTTCCGCATACGTCTTCTTGTTGTACACGATGGCGGGGATGATGCGTGTGGGCACCTTGTCGGCCTCAATCTTCGGCCGGTAGCAGGTCAGGGTCGAGAATCCCATGTGGTCAAATCCGCCGCTGGTCTGTCCGTAGGCGCCGCCGCCGTTGTCTATCGGTTCCTTGTCGCGCATCAGGTGGGCGAATTTCATGCTCACGCCTTTCACGCCCTCATAGTGTCCGATGATGCGGTCCCAGTAGGGGCGGAACTGTCCGCGTCCGCCGGCGTTGGGGGCCGTCTGTTTCCAGGAGTTGTTGTAGGCTGTGCGCACGTCGTGATACCAGTATTCAGTCCAGGGCAGGTCGTCGGTCCCGCTGTTGTAGGCGGCCACAAACTCCAGTCCGGCGGCCAGGCGGTTGTCCTTCAGCGAGAAGAGGTCGTCGCCCTGGTTCCAGCCTATCTGGCAGAGGTCGGTGGCCAGTCCGGCGGCCATCAGGGCGTGTCCCTGGTCGCGTCCCGACTCCTGCATCTGTCCGAGGTAGCCATAGGGGCCGCGGGCGTCTTGGGCCACGGCAGGCACGAGGTTGCCGATAAACTCTGTCAGTCCGTCATTGTCGATGGGCGCGGTGCGTTCAGCCTTCCAGGAGCCCACCTGGTCCAGCTCATAGAATGACACGCCTTGGTTGTAGATAAACACGTCGTCGCAGAGGATGCCGTACGACATCAGGGCGATGGCGTTGCACAGTCCCCAGTTGGACCAGTAGTGTCCCGGTGTGCCATTCCCCCAGGTGTCATGGCGCCGGCGCAGGAAGTCCACGCTGCGCGGGTACCACACATCGAGAATCCATTTCTTGAAGGCCTCGAAATCCTCCTTGTTCCATCCCTCATAGTCGCGCATCAGCTCGGCGGCGTTGGCGAAGGCATAGCCGTAGAGTCCGGCGGCCAGCGACTGGTTGGAGTCGCCTCCCACGGCCTTGCAGGTGCGTGCCCAGCTGTTGAGTATCGTCACCGCGTTGTCCGCATTGGCCTTGGTGCCTTTTATTTTCCAGCGCAGGGCGTTCTGGTAGGCCATGGCCGCTCCGCGTGCCGCGTTCATATAGTTTTCACCGCTTCCGCCGCCGCGGATGATTTTCTCGGTGGGATAGGTCTTCACGGTGGCCTGTGAATACTCGTTGTTGGCCAGTTTGTTGTAAGCGGCGGTAATGGTGGCGTCGCCAGCGTCGAGCATCGCCTTGATGCGGTCAAAGTCGGCTTGCGTGTGCAGGGCGCCCGGATGGATAAAGCCGCGGTCGGTAGTCTGTCCGAAGGTGGCGGTAAAGGCCGCTGTGGTCAGTGCGGTGGCCACCAGCAGTCGTTGTAGGTAAGGATGAGTCATATTCATTGAAAAGAGTTTAGGTTATACTTTTTTATATGGAAATACGGATAAGTGGCAAGACACACTTATCCGTATTTCCATTTTTTTTAGATTTACTTTCTTTTGTCAAACGCCATCCAGTAAACCACGGGCAACACCGTGGCGATGAGCACCATCGAGATGAGCGTGCCGAAGAAGATGACGGCTCCCATGGGCGACCACAGGGTGTCGTTCTCCATCATCATGGGCAGCACACCCACGCTGGCGGCCGCCGAGGTGAGGAAGATGGGGCGCATACGGCGCTCGCCGGCGTGCTGGGCGGCCTGTCGCACGGTCATGTTCTCGTCGCGCCGCAGCTCCTCGGCATAGTCGAGCATGATGATGCCGTTGCGCACCAGGATGCCCATCAGGCTCACCAGTCCCAAGATGCAGGTGATGCTCACGTCGTAGCCCGTGACCACCAGGCCCACGGCCGCGCCAAACACACACAGGGCCATGGCCGAGAGATTGACCAGGGCCAGACTGATGCGCTTGAAGTGGAACAGCAGGATGAAGAAGATGATGACGACGGCCACCACCACGCCCGAGGCCACCATGGGCAGGGTCTCGCCGTCCTTTTCATACATGCCGCCCGTGTTCACGGTCAGCGAGGCGGGCAGCTTCAGCCGTTTCACCTCCTGTCGCACCTGTTCGGTGAGCCGGTCGGCGTTGTAGCCCCGCATGGGCTCGGCCACCACCGAGAGGGTGCGCACCCCGTTGCGCCGCACGATACACCCGTCGGTCCAGTCGGGGCGCACGTCGGCCACCTGGCGCAGCGGCACGGCCTGCGTGCCGCCTACGACGGGTATATACTCACTGGCCAGCGACTGGGTGGCGTTGCTGTCCGTCCGTTCCGACTTCAGCACGACGCTCACCGGATAGTCGCCCTCCCACATCGTGGTCACGGGCAGTCCGTCGCCGTAGTGTACGGCCAGGTCGGCCGACAGCAGTGTCTTGTTGAGGCCCAGTCGGTCGGCCTCTGTCGCGTCGGGTGTGATGCGGATGCCCGGTGTGGGTTCCTCATAATTGGTGCGCACTAAGGTGAGTCCCTCCGTGTGGCGCATGATGTCGGCCACCTGTCGCCCGGCCTCTTTCA
>CALGHW010000183.1 GCA_937916075.1 uncultured Prevotella sp. | reverse complement strand
AGGATTGACAGAGACGGAAGCATCAGGGGGTTTATTGTGTCTTGATGTCAACGAGCGCATCGTTGACGAAGCCATCCGTAAGGGGTGCAACCTGATTGTGTCCCATCATCCGCTGCTCTTCCGTGGGCTGAAAACCATCTCGGATGCCGACTATGTGCAGCGTACGGTCATCAAGGCCATCCGTCACCAGATAACCGTGGTGTCAATGCATACCAATATGGACAACGCCTCGGGAGGGGTCAACTTCAAGATAGCCGAGAAGTTGGGGCTGACAGATTTGTCCTTGCTCGCTCCCAAGTCCGTGGGCGGACTGGAGGGCGGAAGCGGTGTGATAGGGACCTTGCCCGAGCCTTTGGCCGCAGATGACTTTGTGATAAGGGTCAAGCGTGCCTTCGACGTGGAGTGTGCCCAGTGCAACGAGTTGCTGCGCCGTCCGGTTAGCCGCGTGGCCGTGTGTGGTGGAGCGGGTGACTTCCTGCTCCCCGAGGCCGTCCGGGCCGGGGCTGATGCATTCCTTACCGGCGAGATGCACTATCACGTATTCTTTGGTCATGAACAGGAGATACAGCTATGTGTCATCGGGCATTACCAGAGTGAGCAATACACCAATGAGATATTCAAAACAATTATCAGGGACACCTGTCCGTCATTGCCGTTATACCTGGCCGAGACGAACACCAATCCCATCATCTATCTATAATATATTATAAGTATATGGCAAAGAAAGATCCTACAGATTTGTCAGTGGAAGAGAAGCTGAAGACGCTCTACCAGCTTCAGACCACTCTCTCGTCAATCGACGAGAAGAAAGCCCTTCGGGGCGAACTGCCTTTGGAAGTACAAGACCTGGAAGACGAGATTGAGGGCCTCACTACCCGCATCGAGAAAATCCACAAGGATATTGACGACTTCCAGAACGCCATCACCCAGAAGAAGGCTGAAATCGTTGAGGCTCAGGCCAGCGTGGACCGCTACAAGCAGCAGCTTGACGAGGTGAAGAATAACCGAGAGTATGACACACTGAGCAAGGAAATAGAGTTCCAGACGCTTGAGATAGAGCTTTGCAACAAGAAAATTCGTGAGGCCCAAACTCGCGTGAACGACAAGACCGAGGAGCTCAGCAGCAACGAGGAGGCTCTGAAAGACCGTCAGAATGACCTTGAAATCAAGAAAAATGAGTTGGACGAGATCATGGAGGAGACACGTGCCGAGGAGGCCAGCCTCCAGGAGAAGGCCGACGAGCTTGAGACCAAAATCGAGCCTCGCTTGCTTGCCTCTTTTTTGCGTATCCGCAAGGGGGCCCGCAACGGTTTGGGTATCGTCTATGTGCAGCGTGATGCCTGTGGCGGTTGTTTCAATAAAATTCCGCCCCAGCGACAGCTCGACATCAAGATGCACAAGAAGGTCATCGTCTGCGAGTATTGCGGACGAATCCTGATTGACCCCGAGTTGGCTGGTGTGAAGTCGGAGGCTCCTGTGGCAGAGGAAAAGAAGAAGACCGTGCGTAAGCGTGTGGTCCGCAAGACTGCCAAGAAGGAAGACCCCGAGGATATTGTGCCCGAGTCATTGGCATAAAGAAAGGGCTGAAGTATATTCTAAAAAGGCGTCGGGGGCGACTGGCTCCTGGCGCTTTTTTGTGTGCGCAGGAATGGGGAGACAGATGCATGGATGGATATCCGTGTGTTGTCTTCCCTTTCCTGCGTTTTCAAGTAATCATAAGGGGCACATTTGCCCTGTGAATTGCCAACTTTAGAGCCGGTCACCTTGGTGGTCGGTACCGGTCAC
>CALGHW010000182.1 GCA_937916075.1 uncultured Prevotella sp. | reverse complement strand
CACGGTCATTTTTCCAGTAATTTCTTTTGTGTTTTGTCAGGAAAGGCGTACTTTTGCATTTCAAAAAGAAGAAAATTAATCAAGAACTCAAGACAATGAACAGAACGATTATTACCGTTGTAGGAAAAGACACCGTGGGTATTATCGCCAAAGTGTGTACCTACCTGGCCGAAAACAAAGTGAACATCCTCGACATCTCGCAGACCATCGTACAGGAATACTTCAACATGATGATGATTGTGGACATGACAAACCTGGAGAAGCCATTCGAGGAAACAGCCGAAGAGCTGACCGCCATCGGCCTGGAAATGGGCGTACAGGTGAAATGCCAGCGCGAAGAAATCTTCGACATGATGCACCGCATCTGATACCCCCATACATAAGACCCTTAACCTTACAACAACATGATCAATATCAACGAGGTCATCGAGACCAACAAGATGATAGAGCACGAGAATCTCGACGTGCGCACCATCACCATGGGCATCAACCTGCTCGACTGTGCCGACAGCTGTCTGGACGTGCTCTGTGACAATATATACAACAAGATAACCCGCCTGGCCAAAGACCTGGTGAAAACCGGCGAGGACATATCCAAGGAATACGGCGTGCCCATCGTCAACAAGCGCATCGCCATCACACCGATAGCCCTGGTCGGCGGATCGGCCTGCAAGACCACCGACGACTATGTGGCCATCGCCAAAACGCTCGACCGCGCCGCCACCGAGCTGGGAGTCAACTTTCTCGGAGGCTATTCGGCCATCGTGTCGAAAGGCATGAGCCGGAGCGACGAACTGCTGATACGCTCCATCCCCAAGGCCATGGCCGAGACCAACTTTATCTGCAGTTCGGTCAACATCGGCTCAACCAAGACGGGCATCAACATGGATGCCGTAAAATTGATGGGAGAAATTGTCAAGGAGACCGCCGACCTGACCAAGGACAAGGGTTCCATAGGATGTGCCAAGCTGGTGGTGCTATGCAACGCACCCGACGACAACCCCTTCATGGCCGGCGCCTTTCATGGCGTGTCAGAGCCCGACGCCGTAGTCAGCGTGGGCGTCAGCGGACCCGGTGTGGTAAAATACGCGCTGGAATCCGTGCGGGGCGCCAACTTCGAGACGCTCTGCGAGACCATCAAGCGCACCGCATTCAAGATAACACGTGTGGGACAGCTCGTGGCCAAAGAGGCTTCCCGCCGACTGGGCATTCCCTTCGGCATCATCGACCTCTCACTGGCCCCCACCCCGGCCATCGGCGACAGCGTGGCAGACATCTTAAAGGAAATCGGTGTGGAACAGCCGGGAGCGCCCGGAACTACCGCCGCACTGGCCCTGCTCAACGACCAGGTAAAGAAGGGTGGCATCATGGCCTCGTCATACGTGGGCGGACTGAGCGGAGCCTTCATCCCCGTAAGCGAAGACCAGGGCATGATTGACGCCGTGGAAGCGGGAGCCCTCACCATCGAGAAACTGGAAGCCATGACTTGCGTATGCTCCGTGGGACTCGACATGATCGCCATCCCCGGCGAGACTCCCGACACCACCATCGCCGGTATCATTGCCGACGAAGCCGCCATCGGCATGGTCAACCAAAAGACAACGGCCGTGCGCATCA
>CALGHW010000181.1 GCA_937916075.1 uncultured Prevotella sp. | reverse complement strand
CCAGATTAACTTCGACCGCCTCTACTGGGCCAACCAGTCGTGCAACGCGCAAGGGGCGGATGCCATGTATTACATCCAGGCCAAGAACAACGACCAGCTCGCCTTCAACCTGTCGTCCATCCTGAAGACACAGCTCTCCAAGTCGTCCAAGTTCCTGGTTGGCATGCAGCTGTCCACCACCAAGGGTATGCACTATCAGACGATGGAGGATATGCTTGGCGCCAACCTGTTCCACAATATCAACAACTATGTGGTGGGCACCAACTATACAGCCACCTCGCCCGGCGCACAGTATGACTTGAACAATCCCAACGGCGTGGTGAAAGAGGGCGACCGCTTCGGCTATGACTACAACATCCTGGTGGACAAGGCCAATGTGTGGACTACCTATGCCGTGGACGTTGAGGCTGTGCACGCCTTTGTGAGCGGCCGCGTGGCCGGTACCCAGATGCAGCGCGACGGAAAGATGCGCAACGGACTGGCCGCCGACAATTCTTATGGCAAGAGCGGCAAGGCGCATTTCCTGGACGGCGGCTTTAAGGTGGGCGCCAACATGGACCTCGGACGGGGCAACACCTTGGGATTGGGCCTGGGCTATGAGGTCCGCACCCCGACACCTTCCACCGCTTTCGCCTCACCGGAAATCAACAACGACTTTGTAGCCAATCTGCACAATGAGAAGGTGCGCTCGTTTGAGTTGGGCTATCAGCTCCGCACCTCTTGGCTGGCCGCCAGCCTGTCGGCTTATTATTCCGACATCACGGACGGAACAGAGTGGCAGTGCTTTTACTTCGACGCTCCGTCGACCACCACACAGAGCTCTTTCAGCTATGTGTCGATGACCGACGTGCAGAAGGAATACTACGGAATAGAGTATGGGCTGAACTTCAAGCTCTCGTCGGCCTTCAACCTGAAGTTTATCGGAACCTTGAGCGAAGCCAAGTATATGGATGACCCCACAGTCATCTACATGATGTCGAACACGGGCGAGTATTCCAAGGCGCAGACAGCCTATATGAAGAATGTGCATGAGAGCGGCACCCCGCTTTCGGCCCATAGCATCGGACTGAGCTTCCACCAGGGCGGATGGTATATCGACCTGGCCGGCAATTATTATGACCGTATCTACCTGTCGCCCTCCGTATACCACCGCTACGAGGAAAACTGTCATGGACAGTATCAGGAGCAGACCAAGGGCGACGGCGGATTCATGCTCGACGGTTCTATCGGCAAGAGCATCTATCTGAAGCATGGCTCACTCAGCATCAACCTGACGGTGTCTAACATCCTGAACAATACCAAAATCAGTACTTACGGATGGGAGCAGAGCCGCTCCAACACCACCTCATCGGGCAATGTCCGGGGCTACAACTTCGAGGCCAATCCCAAGAAGTATTATGCTTTGGGTACCAATGGTATGCTTAACGTGACCTATAAATTCTAATCAAGACACAAAGGAATGAACAAGATACATTTTATAAAGACATCTGTTGTGGCCTTGGCCTTGGCAAGCGTCGTTACGGCTTGTATGGACAAGGACTGGGACGCTCCCTCTTTTGAGGGAGGCGCTCCTTACGGCAACAACGAGTTGGTGGAGACGAATGTCATGACCATCGCCGACTTCAAGGATCATTATCTCGGCGGACTGACCAAGGCTTCGGATACGGTGCGCATCGACGAGGGCGTGCAGCTGAAGGGCCGCGTGACCGGCAACGACATCCAGGGTAATATCTACAACGAGATAGCCCTGCAGGACTCGACGGGAGCCATCCTGATTTGTATTCAGCAGGGTGGACTCAACGGCTATATGGCTGTCGGCCAGGAGGTGCTGGTCAATGTGGGCGGACTCTATACCGGACTTTATGGCAACCAGCCTCAGATAGGTGTGCCCTATACCAATTCTAGCGGCAACACCTTCCCCAGCCGTATGCTGGCAAGCGACTGGGCCAACCGCTTCAAGCTGATAGGCAAGGCTGACCCCGCAACCGTGCAGCCCGAGGAGTTTGACGTGAGCAAGATGAATGATGATGACTATGTGAAGTCATGCCGCGGCAAGCTGATGGTGCTGAAAAACGTGAAGATGAAGGATGCCGGCAAGCTGTGGGCTCCGGCCGACGACAAGGATGCCGGCAACGGCGTGAGCCGACAGGTGATTGTGAACGGCAAGGCAAGCTCCAACCTCGTGGTGCGCTCGTCCAACTATGCCGACTTTGCCGCCGACACCATCCCTTCGGCATCACTCAACCTGACGGGTATCTTCACCGTGTATTCTACCAATCCCTCACGCTATGGATGGACCTGGCAGATATTGCTCCGCTCAGACAAAGATATTCAAATAATCAATCAATAAAAACAGATTATCATCATGAAAAAGATTTTATATAGTGCAGCAGCCTTAATGTTCGCTTTCTGCACATCCTTTGCACTCACTTCCTGTGAAGACGTGCCCGAGCCTTACAACAACCCCAACGCCAGCCACGGCACCATCACAGGTGGCGACGACGAGGACGGCGACAACACCAGCCAGCCCCAGGGTACAGGTACCAAGGAAGACCCGTTTAACACGGTGGCCGCCAACAAGGTGGGAGAGAATTTGGGCGACAATGAGTCTACCGGTGTGGTCTACATCAAGGGCAAGGTGTCTTCTGTCAAGGAGGCATACAATACCCAGTATGGCAACGGCACCTTCTATATCTCAGACGACGGCAAGACAGCCAACCAGTTCTATGTGTTCCAGGCGTTGTATCTGAACAATGAGTCGTATACAGAGGGCAAGCCCAACGTGCAGGTGGGCGACGACGTGGTTATCTGTGGCAAGATTACCAAATACGTCAGCCAGTATGGCGCTACTGTCGAGACCCTGAAGCGGGAGGCTTACCTCTACTCGCTGACCAGCAATGGCGGCAGCACCGGCGGTGAGACCGGCGGCTTTGTCCTTCCTGACGGATTCACCGTGGCTGCCTCTTCTTTCGGATATGAAAACGGCGTAGCGGTTCCTTCAGTCACCCTCTCGGATGGCACGGAACTGGTATTCAACCAGGGCACCAACACGAATGCGCCTAAGTTCTATTCAGCCGGTGGCGGTTGTGTGCGTATGTATCCGGGCAACACTATGACCGTGAAGTCATCCAAGACCATCAAGCAGATTGTGATTGGCTGTGGCACGGGCACACAGGGCCTGGGTAATGCCAGTGGTGACGTGGCTGCAAATCCTGGCAAGGTGGCTGTGGCGGATACTTATCTGAACATCACTGGCATCAACAGCAAGGAGACCGTCATCAGCGACGTCTCTAAGGTGACAGGTATCGCCAGCCAGCTTTACATCAAGACACTGACATTCGTTTACGCTGAATAATCTTAGATGAACAAATATCTTATTTTATTACTTTCCGTCCTCGTCTTCGTCTCTTGTGGTGATGACGGGGACGGAACGTCTCAGATACTTCCTGGCGGAGGCTCCGGCTCCTGGCCGGGCGAAAATAAAAATGCCAACAGCACTACGCTGAGTCAATATGCGTCTGCCCTGGAGTTTCCCTCGCTGACCAACGACAGTACAGATCATTTGTTGGTGCATACCACTACCAAGTATGGCATGAACTATGCCGTTGAGTGGTGTCATGCCAAGCGTGCCCAACGGTGGACGTGCTATGAGATGTATGCCTCCAACAGTGTGAAAAACTGGAACCGTAACAATTGGGCTTCGACCGAGTGGAAGGGCGACCCCTTCCAGCCCGACAAGATGCTGAAGGATATGTGTGGCGAATGTTCCACCGAGCTGTCAGACTATCGTGGCTCGGGATTTAACCGCGGCCACATCTGTCCGTCGGCCGACCGCCTGAATTCGCAGATAGCCAATGAGCAGACGTTCTATCTCACCAATATGCATCCTCAGAAATATGAGTTCAATGGAGGGCTGTGGGGAAAGATGGAGAATAAGTTGCGCCAGTGGAACATCAATTCGTTTCGTGACACCTTATATATATGTAAGGGCGGAACCATCGACAGCGTCATGCTGAACGGCGTCAAGCAGAGTGGTATCAAGGAGTACACCAAGAGCGGATTGCTCGTGCCCCGCTATTTCTATATGGCGGTGCTCTGTGTCAAGGACGGGCAGTACAAGGCGATGGCCTTCTGGGCCGAACACTTGTATGACGACCACTCCAAGGATGCGCTCGTGGATTATGCCATCAGTGTGGAAGAATTGGAGCGGCGTACGGGGATAGACTTTTTCTGCAACCTGCCCGACGCGACAGAAAAACAGGTGGAGAGAAATTTCAAGACCAGCGACTGGACTTGGTAACTCACCGTCATGTCTGTGCCATCTTTTGTCAGACTTCTGTTGTTGGCGCTATATGACGCTATAATAACACAGACTTTGGCCTTCTGTGAAAAAAGAAGATGAAAAATTTGTCCGGACAGAAAAAAAACAGTACCTTTGCAGCCAATTAGTGATTATACAATCATATCATAAATAAATTAACGTAAAAAATTAAAATGAAAAAAGGTATTCATCCCGAAAACTATCGCCCCGTCGTATTCAAGGATATGTCCAACGGCGATATGTTCCTTA
>CALGHW010000180.1 GCA_937916075.1 uncultured Prevotella sp. | reverse complement strand
CACGCTCACATTCAATGAGGATATACCCTCAGAGCTCGTAAGCGATGACGACTACGTGCTCCAGTTCTACTACTACACCACTGACGAAGACGGATATACCGACAAGAACAAAGCCGGCAATACAAAAATAGCCGTGGACGGTGCGGCAAAGCCTGCCGCTCTCTATATCCTTGACGACATACAAGTGGTGAACGAAACCGACGGCACAGTGCCTATGAACGATATCCAACTGGGCGTGAACTTAGAAAACGAAGGTGCGGCGTATAACGCTCCCATCATTGTCAAGGCCACATCCGACGACGACTGGTCGTTTGAAGACTCTTTCACAACCGACACCATCAACGTGCCGGCCGACAGCAAGGGCAAGTATGTGGTGCTGAAGGGCGCGCTCACAAAGGTTGAGGAAGGACAGACCTACGAGCTGTGCATCTACACCAACGACGATGAGTTCATCGACCCGTCATACAGCAACGGCGTGGATGTCACGATAGCCTCAAAGCCTACGGCCGTCAATATGACAGTAGTCGGGAAAGGTATCATTTACAGCAACAATACGGTCATCGCGGCTGGCGCGTCACAGATAGCACTCTTCGGCATCAACGGCTCGCTCATCAATAGCGTAAACGGCAACAAGCTCTCTCTGAAGAACATCCGCAAGGGATGCTATCTCGTAAGGGTAAACGAAGCCAACGGTACTGAAGTAAAAAAGATTATCGTGAAATAACAAGTGCTCAAGCTGGAGTCAAATGAATCTTTAAATTCATTTGACTCCAGCTGACCTGTAAACGAATTTACACACACATATTATTATTGGTATAAAAGCAAGCTGTATGATAAAAAGCATCAAAAGATTATGGCTCAGCCTGGTATGCATGCTCTCAGTAGCGTATGCATCGGCACAACAGTCCAATGTCACGTCGCCAATGATGGCCCCCCACTACGGTGTGGCTATCCAGGGGGCGTGTATCTACTCCGAACCCTGGAACAATCTGCCCGAGGGCGAACTAACCCCGATGGGCATCTATCAGATGGAACAGAGTGGCGGATATGAAATTAAACCGTTTCTTATCAACAGCGCCGTATACTCCAACGGTGGCGGCGCTTTCATCGGAAACAACTTCTGGTTTGTATGGAGACAGCGCGACCCGACCGGACAAGTTACGCTCTGCCAGCGAGAAAAGCTGGACCTGACCACCGGCAAGCGCGAAAACATGGGCATCTGCACCAACGACCTCATGGCCACGGCCGCCGGAACGGCCGTTGACCCCACCACGGGCGACGTATACGGTATATTTTGGGACTCTGAGAATATGTCGAGCCGCGAGCTGGGCATCATCGACTATCCCAACGGCACACGCACAACGATAGCCACCATCAGCCAGGCCCTCTATGCCCTCTGCTGCGACAAGACGGGACAGCTCTATGCCGTGACGCAGTCGGGCAAACTGGTCAAGGTGGACAAGACCGACGGTATGCTCACCGAGGTGGGCAACACGGGCATCAAGCCCAGCGTGATGCAGGCTGCCGCCATCGACACCTACACCAACAAGATGTACTGGACGGCCCTATACAAAAACGCTGCGGGAAAAGACGAGGCCGGCCTGTATGAGGTGGACCTCGCCACTGCCCAAGCAACGAAACTGGCCTCCTACCCCAACCTCGACGAGTTTTCCGCCCTGCGTGTCCTCGCCCCAAAAGCCAAGGATGACGCCCCGGCTCCGGCAACCGACCTTACTGCCGCTTTCGACAAGGCTGCAACAAACGGAACCATTTCGTTCAAACTCCCCACGGAATCGTTTGCCGGAACAGCCATCACCAGTGAGCTGTCTTACAGCGTGAGCGTCGACGGTGAAAACATAGCCAAGGGAAAGGGCGAAACAGGACAGGATGTATCGGTTGAGGTAGCCACATCTACCGGTCTGCACACCATCTCGGTGGTGGTAAGCAACAGCGCGGGCAACAGTCCGGCTGCCGCCATAAGCAAATACACAGGCTACGACAAGCCGCTGGCACCAACCAACATAGTGCTGTCTATCGACGAGACGAGCAACAAAGCCCACCTGGCGTGGAAAGCTCCCGCACTGGGCGAGAACAACGGATACATTGACACGGAGAACCTGACCTACAACATTGTACGCCATCCCGACGAGAAGGAACTGAAAAATATAAGCGCTACCACTCTCGACGACGAGCTGCCCCAAGCCACGGCCACCATGTACAGCTATGACGTGACAGCCGTGAATCACTCCCACAAGGGCAAGACAGCCACTTCCAACGCCGTGATGTATGGCAACGGCTATGAAGTGCCCTGGACGGAGCAGTTTGACAATGCCTCAGCGCTCAACCTGTTTACAATCATCGACGCCAACAACGACGGTTCCACATGGGGATGGTCGAGATTCAAGACCAAAGCCGTAACTTATACCTATAACGACAAGAACGCTGCCGACGACTGGCTCATCACTCCACCGATAGCCCTGAAGGCAGGAAAGAAATACATACTGACATTCAACGAGCACGTCACACTTGCGAAATTTCCGGAGAAAATGGAGATTAAGTATGGCAAGGGCACTGACCCTGCGGCATACACCGTGGCGATGGAAAAGACCACATACACAAACAGCGAGTTTGAAACTCAGACGGTATATATCATCCCCGAAACTGACGGCAACTACCACATTGGTTTCCATGCCTGCAGCGACGCCAACAGCGGTCTGCTGTATCTCGACGACCTGACACTCGACGTGGAACCGGAGGCCACTGCACCGGCAGCCGCAGACGAGGTGAAGGCAAGCGCTGCCGAATATGGCACCAACCCCGTGACGATTTCTTTCAAGGCACCTACGAAAAACATCAACGGCTCCGCACTCCAGACTATCAGCAAGATTGAGGTGAAGGTGAAGAATGGCGACGTGATAAAGAATTTTGAGTCGCCGGATCCCGGCGAACTCCTTTCTTGCGATGACGACAATGCCACCAAAGGCATAAACAACTATATCGTGACGGCTTACAACGAAAGTGGCGCCGGCAAGCGCGCCGAGGTGACAGCCTTTGTGGGCAACGACACCCCATCGGGTCCACAGAATATCACGGCAAGCGGAAACGAGGACGGAACATTGAAACTCTCATGGACAGCACCCGAGAAGGGCAAAAACGGCGGATATATCAACAAGTCGCAACTCTCTTACGCGGCATACACCGTGGATGACGAGGGCTATGCCGACCTGTACGAGGAGAATCTCAAGGGCTACAGCGTCAGTCTGGCAGAACTCGACAACACCGGTGACCAGCGGTTTGAATACTTCGGTGCACAGGCTGTAAACAAGGAGGGCGAGAGCGACATCATGCCGTCTAATTCTGTCATTATGGGCGATGCCTACACGCTGCCTTTCGCCGACTCCTTTGCCAATGGCAAACTGGCCCACGACATGTGGTATAGCGAGAGAACCGGGACTAACGGTTTTGCACTGAGCAGCAACACCTCTGCTGACAACGACGGTGGATGCGTTTCGTTCCAGGCTGCCGAGGACAAGGCCATCGCCTCATTCTGCTCCGGAAAGATTGCGTTGGGCAATTGCGACAACCCTGTACTCACCTTCGACTACTACTGCAATGCCGGGGCAGAGAATATTCTCCTTGCCGAAATAAACCGTGCCTATATCGACACCACGCTTGTAAAGACCATAGATTTCAGCAAGGAGACAGGGGCTACCGGATGGCGCCACGCTGTGGTAAACCTGCGGCAGTTCCGACAGGCACCTTACATCCAGCTTGCCTTCTTGACACAGATAGCCAAGGCTGGCGACATGGTGATGATAGACAACATCAGGATTGAGAACAATCCGGAACTGTTTGTCAATGGCATCAAGACTGAAAAGAAGGGACGTGACAAAGCTTACGACCTCAACGGAATACTGCAAGACACCGGTAAATCACATAAGGGATTATTCATAACTGGCGGTAAGAAAATGGTGCTGAAATAAATGTGAAGCACCATCAGAAAAAGATGCGGCGGCAAAGGGCTCTTGGCTCTTTGCCGCCCTTTTTATAGCTTCGGTCTGACACGCTACTGTGCACATGCCGTATGGGCAAATCGAATAGTAGGTATAGAGTGTCCTCAATCGGGTTATGCTCTTCTTTACTCGCATTGCAGCCCTTTTTAACTTGCAGAATATCATCGAGTCATCGGCATAGCATACAAAGGAGAGTCCTCTGCGCTCAAGTTCTTTATCCAATTCATTGAGCATGATATTACTCAACAACGGACTTAGCGGTCCTCCTTGGAGAATTCCTTCCTCGCTCGCTTCAAACAGGCCTTTATTCATCACACCGCTACGGAGATACTTGTGTATAAGACTGACTACTCTGCCGTCTTTCACTGTATGGCTGAGAATTTCTATGAGTTTGCTATGACTCAATGCATCGAAGTATACTCTATTTGGATTAGTGGGTGCGGTGTCCACAGCACACGCACAGCACACCAGCACGCACACGGCACAAAACACAAAGAAGCCTTGGAAATCTTTCGACTTCCAAGGCTTCTTATCATAAATAAAAAAGAAGG
>CALGHW010000179.1 GCA_937916075.1 uncultured Prevotella sp. | reverse complement strand
TCCTTGAGTGCCTTCTCCACCTTTTCGCGCGCCTCTTTCGACACGTTGGGGCGGTCGTGTAATACGCGGTCTACTGTGCCTACCGACACACCCGACAGCCGTGCGATATCTTTAATCCTGATTTTGTCAGTCGTCATATGTCTTTTGCAGTTAATTATTATTATGCTGCAAAAATACCAATAAAAAATGAATTGTGCGAATGCACAACATTATTTTTGGCATGTCAAGAGTTTTTTTCCAGAATTTCTTTCGTCGTTTGAGAAAATAGTGCTATTTTTGTGCTCGCAAACGGATTAAAGAATAATCTAAAAAAAACAACTTTAATTGAAAATAAAATGGCAAAAGTCGTAACATTAGGAGAGATTATGCTCCGTCTCTCTTCTCCTGGTCAGAAGAGATTTGTTCAGAGTGAGTATTTTGACGTGGTATACGGTGGCGGTGAGGCCAACGTGGCTGTCAGCTGTGCCAATTATGGCCATGACGCTTACTTCGTTTCCAAATTGCCTACCCATGAAATTGGCCAGTGTGCTGTTAATGCCCTCCGCAAGTATGGCGTGCACACCGACTTCATCGCCCGTGGTGGCAACCGCGTAGGTATCTATTATTTGGAGACAGGCGCCTCCATGCGTCCTTCAAAGGTCATCTACGACCGTGCCGGCAGCTCTATCGCTGAGGCCGATCCTTCTGACTTTGATTTCGACGCCATCATGGAGGGAGCCGACTGGTTCCACTGGAGTGGCATCACGCCCGCTATCAGTGACTCGCCTGGCCTGTGAGGCTGCCAAGCGTCACGGTGTGACGGTGTCTGTAGACCTCAACTTCCGCAAGAAGCTGTGGACTTCAGAGAAGGCACAGAGCATCATGAAGCCTCTTATGAAATATGTAGACGTGTGTATCGGCAATGAGGAAGACGCACAGCTCTGCCTGGGCTTCAAGCCTGAGGCCGACGTGGAAGGCGGCAAGACAGACGCCGAGGGCTACTATGGCATCTTCAAGGGAATGATGGACACTTTTGGGTTCAAGTATGTCGTTTCCACACTCCGTGAGTCGCTCTCTGCCACACACAACGGCTGGAAGGCCCTCATCTATAATGGCAAGGAATTCTATCAGAGCAAGCACTACGACATCATGCCTATCATCGACCGTGTGGGTGGTGGCGACTCCTTCTCTGGTGGCCTTATCCACGGCCTGCTTACCTATCCTGATAACCAGGGCAAGGCTCTTGAGTTTGCCGTGGCCGCTTCCGCTTTGAAGCACACCATTCCCGGCGACTTCAATATGGTAAGCCGTGAGGAAGTGGAGGCTCTCGCCGGCGGCGACGCTTCCGGCCGTGTACAGCGCTAATAGACAATTGTATTTAAATTAAAAAAGATAATGGCAAAATTTGATAAAGTAGCCGTATTGGCCAAGATTGGCCAGACCGGTATGGTGCCTGTGTTCTATCACAAGGACGCCGAGATTGCAAAGAAGGTGGTGAAGGCTTGTTATGACGGCGGCGTGCGCGCTTTTGAGTTCACCAATCGTGGCGACTTTGCCCACGAGGTGTTTGAGGAGGTCGTGAAGTTTGCTGCCAAGGAGTGCCCTGAACTGGCGCTTGGCGTAGGCTCTGTTGTCGATCCCGCCACGGCAGCCCTCTATATCCAGTTGGGCGCCTGCTTTGTGGTTGGTCCGTTGTTCAACCCCGAAATCTCCAAGATTTGCAACCGTCGCCTTGTGCCCTATACACCGGGCTGCGGCAGCGTGTCGGAGGTAGGTGCGGCCCAGGAGACAGGTTGCGACCTGTGCAAGATTTTCCCTGGCGACGTGCTCGGACCGAAGCTCGTGAAGGGCTTGATGGCGCCGATGCCCTGGTCAAAGCTGATGGTTACAGGTGGTGTGTCGCCCGACGAGGAGAACCTTACCGCTTGGATCAAGGCCGGTGTATACTGCGTGGGTATGGGCTCCAAGCTCTTCCCCAAGGATGTGATTGCCGCCGAGAACTGGCAGGCCATCACCGACAAGTGTGTTGAGGCGCTGGGCTATATTGCCAAGGCCCGCGGCTAATCGTGGCTGCATCATAACATTTATAAGATGTCTGTTTATATGGGGCGCATCCGCAAGGGTGCGCCCCTTTGTGTTTTGTTTT
>CALGHW010000178.1 GCA_937916075.1 uncultured Prevotella sp. | reverse complement strand
TCGAAAATCTTGCTGCCTATATACACGCTGCTGGCCTTCAGGCGCACCTGGCGCTCCTCCACCCGCTGACGGGCCACCCGCTCTAGCTCATAGAAGGCGTCCTCACGGTACTTGGCCTTATGGCCGCGCGCCTGGGGCATACGGCGCATCCACTCCAGCTCGGTGCGGTACAGATTGTTGGCCCGGGCTATCTCGGCCCGGCGCGCGTCGATGCGCTCCTGCCGCTTTTCGAGATAATAGCTGTAGTTGCCCCGGTAGGTGTAGAGCCGCCGGTCGTCCAGCTCGACGATGACCGAGCACACCCGGTCAAGGAAGAAGCGGTCGTGGGTGACCATGAGCAGCGTCTTGTTGCCGCGGGCCAGAAATCCCTCCAGCCACTCTATCATCTGGAGGTCCAGATGGTTGGTAGGCTCGTCCAGGATAAACAGGTCGGGCTCGGTAATCAGCACATTGGCCAGGGCCACGCGCTTGCGCTGGCCGCCACTGAGCTGCCCCATGGGCTGGTTGAGGTCCACAATCTTCAGCTGGGTCAGGATTCGCTTGGCCTTCGGCACCTTGTCTTCCTCTCCATGATGATTAAAGCAGGCGTCGAGCACCGACTCGTCGGGGTCGAAGGCCGGCGACTGCTCCAGATAGCCCACTTTGAGGTCGCGGCGGAATACGATTTCGCCACTGTCGGGCGTGTCGTGGCCGGCGATGATGGACAGGAGGGTGGACTTGCCCGTACCGTTGCGGGCGATGAGCCCCACCTTCTGGCCCTCTGAGATGCTCAGACTGATGTTGTCAAAGAGTTTTAGCGCGCCAAACGACTTGCTCAGTCCCTGCACGTCAAGAATAGCGATGTCCTTGGCCATGACTACGCGTTGCCCTCCTTCAGCGAATCATTGATACTGCCTATATAGTCGAGCAATTCGTCGCGTCCCTGTTTCTTCTCCGACGAGGTGACAAACAGGGTGGGCAGTTCCTCCCATGTTTCCAGCAGCTTCTTTTTGTAGGCTTCCACATTGGCGCGTACCTTGGCCACACTGAGCTTGTCGGCCTTGGTGAAGACGATGGCAAAGGGCACGCTGCTCTCTCCCAGCCAATTGATAAAATCCAGGTCTATCCTCTGGGCCTCGAGGCGCACATCGACCAGCACAAACACGCACACCAGCTGTTCGCGCTGAAGGATATAGCCGTTGATCATCTGCTCCAGCTTCTTGATTTCCTTCTTGGAGCGTTTGGCAAATCCATAGCCAGGCAGGTCGACGAGATACCACTCGCGGTTGATAATAAAATGATTGATAAGCAAGGTCTTGGCCAGACGCTTGTGGTTGCAAAGCATATTGATGAGGCTCGACTTACCCACATTCGACCTTCCGATGAAGGCATATTCGGGTTTGGTATCCTTCGGACACATGGTCACATTGGGGGCACTGAGCGTGAATTCTGAGTTTTTAATCTCCATTATCCTTATATGTATTATTTAATAAGGTGCAAAATTAAGACAAAACGGCCAAATGGCAAAGGAAAACAATATTTTTTTCACATTTGCCGCCCATTGGCGGAATTAATTCGAGCTGTGCGGTTGGGGGAAACGAACGTTGTAAGTAGGTGTGCAAAATCAATTCAAACAGAGCATAGAGGCATTTGAAATGCATGATTACTAAGTAGGTGTGCAAAATTAATCGCATAAATGACTTTGGGTTAGCCTTGTAAATGACTCTAATATAGCCAACAAAACAGGCTAAACCGGGTTTTTCTTGTCCATGATTCTGGCGGGATGTCAGCAGCCCGTCCGTTTGTCAACATTCACTACCGCTGTCATGGTGCGGTGAGACACCGCACTTACTTAATGTAAAAACATTTCTTATCTGTCCATAGCTTTCTTCAGAGCGCCTGAAACAGCTGGAATGAGGAAATTGCCTGATTACGAAGAGAAACCTGCCAAGTTTCTCCCTGAAATCAGGCAACTT
>CALGHW010000177.1 GCA_937916075.1 uncultured Prevotella sp. | reverse complement strand
GAAGTCGATACGGAAAGGCAGTTCGCTGCTGTAGGAATACACATCGAGGATGCTGCCGCGCAGGGCAAACTGTCCCGGCTCATACACATAATCCTGCTCATGAAAGCCGAAATCGCGGAGCGTGCGGCACACCTCGGTCACGTCGGTGGTCTGACCGGTATGGAGGGTGAGCGTGCGGCTGTCGAGCCGATGGCGTGACACCACCAGCTCGGCCACCGCCTCGGGATAGGAGACAATATAGAGCGGGCCGGGGCGGCCTATCCGGCTCAACACCTCCGTGCGCAGTATCTCGCTGGCGGCATCGCGCTGTCCGTACTTCACGGCACGCCGATAAGACGACGGGAAGAAGAGCACCCCATCGTCGCCTAATATTTGCGTAAGGTCATGATAGAAATAGCCTGCCTCATCGGCATCTTGAAGGATAAAAAGGGCCTTGGGCGCACATTGGGCGGCCAGGCCGGCAAATACCATCGGGGTGGCCGAAGCCACAAGTCCCTCGATTGACACGCTGCTCACCTGGGGGTCGGCCAGGGTCTTTGCCAAGGCTCTTACCTGGGGCAACGTGGCATACAGGTCTTTCAGTTCTGTCAGTTCCATGCTGTATGGATTTTCTTTCATGTTTTCGGCTTTTCGCCATCGGTACAGGCGCAAATCGAGCCAAGGAATCACACTCGACTGATTTTTATACCGAAATACTTATTATCTGTTTGCAAAATTAGTGCAAATCGAAGACAATACAAAACAAACACGGTTGTTTTTGTCATTGGGATGCACTTCCTCACGTCCTTATTTTCCTTAGTGACGATGAAAAAATAAATTGGTATGATTTGAGCCTCATATTTTTGAGCTATTTTTCTCACTCGAAGAGGGAGTATAGCGGGCTATACGACCGATGAGAGGGAGGAAAAGAGCCAAAAAGATGAGGCTGACACCAATACTGAATGATAGTTTTCTCACTCAAATCGTACCAAGTTATTTTTTTAGCGTCACTACCCCCACCCTACCTGCTTGTATTATTTTTTTTCACTCCGCAACTTCCGACAAAGATTTTATTTAAAACATCATACGGAATTCAAATGAAATCCGTATCTTTGTACACGAAAAAACGGTCGTCCGCAGAATCCCGCATGAAAGCCTCCGCGGATGAATAAGGAAAAAGAACAATGATAATAAAGAAAAGAATTGTTAGATGAAACTATATCCACTTTTATTCAAGCCCAACCTGCACACCGTGGTTTGGGGCGGTGACAGGCTCCGCCCATACAAAGGCATGCAACCGTCTGAAGAACCCATCGGCGAGAGCTGGGAAGTGAGTGCCGTGCCTTCGAGCGTGAGTATCGTGAGCAACGGGCCGCTGGCCGGACAAGACTTGGTGTCCATCATCAACCAGGCTCCCGACGACATACTCGGGCAAGCCGTCAATGAGAAATACAAGGGAAAGCTGCCCTTACTGGTCAAATTTATCGACGCGCGCCGCGACCTGAGCATCCAGGTACATCCCAACGACGAGATGGCGCAGCGGGTACACGGCAAGATGGGCAAGAGCGAGATGTGGTATGTCATCGACGCCCAGCCCGGCAGCTACCTCTACGCCGGATTCAAGACGCCCATCACAGAATACGAGTTTAAGAAGCGCATCGAGGACGGCACCATCACTGAGGTGCTGGCCCGCCACGAGGTGAAGACAGGCGACGTGTTTTATCTGCCCGCCGGCCGGGTGCACGCCATCTGCAGCGGCATCTTGCTGGCCGAAGTGCAGCAGTCGTCCGACCTCACTTACCGTATCTTCGACTACAATCGGCCCGGTCTGGACGGCAAGCCTCGCGAGCTGCACACCGAACTGGCCGCACAGGCGCTGGACTTCCACGTGGAGGACGAATACCGCACGCGCTATGACCAAGAGGAGAACCGGGCCAACCTGATTATCGACTCCCCCTACTTCAGTGTAAGAGTGACAGATGTCAACCAGCCCTTCCACCGCAACCTGCTGAAATATGACAGCTTCATCATCACCATGTGCCTGCAGGGCGACTGCAAGCTGGGCATCCGCTCCACAGGCGAGGAAATCATCTTGAAGCAGGGCAACAGCTGCCTGATACCGGCAGCCATTGCGGACTATGACCTGACGCCTCTTTCGGGCAACAGCCAGGTACTGGACGCCTTTATCGACAACAAAGACCGCAGCTTAGGCCACCGCATCACACGCTTCCTCCACTGGACCAGCAAATAATCATTCGTAAAACAAGCGATATCTGTCAAGCACCCGAGCA
>CALGHW010000176.1 GCA_937916075.1 uncultured Prevotella sp. | reverse complement strand
GGATATCGACAAGTTTGAGCTGAAACGCAAGTAAGGTGACAATCATGAACAAAAAGCATGTTTTATGGGCCGCCTTGTGGTTGGCTGTTTCCGTTGGTCAGGCCAAGGTGGAGCTGACCCACCTCACCGTAGAGGGTAGGGTAGCCCCCGTGGGGATGGATGTCATGAAGCCCCGTTTCGGATGGCAGATTTTGTCAGACCGGAAAAATGTCCTGCAGAAATCTTATCAGATACTGGTGGCTTCGACACGGGAAAAGATAGAGCGTGGCGAAGGAGATGTATGGAACAGCGGTATTGTCAAGTCGGACAGCTCGCAGTGGGTGGCTCTGCCGGGGACGATACAGTTGCGCCCCGGACAGGCTTATTATTGGAAGGCGCGTGTTACAACCAATCGGGGAACAACAGCATGGAGCCCGGTGGCTACCTGGTCTACCGGACTGCTCACCCCCGACCATTGGGCAGGCCAGTGGATAGGCATCGACAGCTTGATGGTCTGGGACCGGGTGGAGCGCCATAGCCGCCTCTCGGCCCGCTATCTCCGCAAAACCTTTTCTGCCAGACAAGTGCCTGTGCGTCGGGCCATGATATATATATCGGGCTTGGGCTGTTACACCTTGTCAGTCAACGGCCGTCGGGTGGGGCATGAGGTGCTCACCCCCTTGCCCACCGACTATACCAAGACGGTGGCTTACGACAGCTATGACGTGACCACGCTTCTGGACCGTGACAATGCCATTGGTGTCACCCTGGAGGGAGGCCATTATTTCGCCCAGACCCAAAATTTCCAGACCAATGTCCGTACCACCTACGGACAGCCCCGGCTCCGTGCCAATCTCATCATTGAGTATGCTGACGGCACGGCGGATACCGTGGTCACCGACTCCTCCTGGCGTGTCTGGGCCGACGGCCCGGTGCGCTATGCCAATGAGTATGACGGTGAGCTTTATGATGCCAACCGGCGTATGGACGGCTGGGACCGTCCCGGCTATGACGATGCCCGGTGGATGAAGGCTCAGGCTATGGCGGCTCCAGGCGGCGTGCTCTGTGGGGCCTTGGCGCCCAACATGAGTGTCTATCAGACTGAGCGTCCCGTGGCCGTACACCGGTATGGCCGGCGCTATATTGTGGATTTTGGCACCAACAATGCCGGACGCGTCAGGTTGCGGATGGGCCATACAGCCCAGGGCGACACGGTATGCATCCGCCATGCCGAACTCCTCCAGGCGGGCGACAGCACGCTCTATGTGGCCAACCTGCGCAGTGCCGAGGCCACGGCTCGTTATGTGTCAGACGGAAGACCGGCTGAGTGGATGCCAGAGTTTACCTACTATGGGTTCCGCTATGTGGAGGTGACGGGCGTGGACCAGTTGACTCCCGACCAAATCAGCCGTGAACTGATAGCCGACCAGATGGACGATGCCCATACCGACTTCAGCGTGACCGACCGCGAGGGCCATGACATGCTCAACCGTATCGTGGACAATGCCCGTCGGGGCGTGCGGAGCAACTATAAGGGCATGCCCATCGACTGTCCGCAGCGCGACGAGCGGATGCCCTGGTTGGGCGACCGCACCACTGGCTGTCTGGGCGAGAGCTATCTGATGAACAACCACAGTCTTTACACCAAGTGGACCCGTGATCTCCGTGACGGTCAGCTACCCGACGGACGTATCAGCGATGTCACGCCCGCCTATTGGCGACTGTATAATACCAACGTGACGTGGCCGGCCGCTTTCCCCTTTGTCTGCGATATGCTCTACCGGCAGTATGGCGACCTTCGCCCGATGGCCGACAGTTATACGGCCATCAAGAATTTCTTGACGATGATACGCCGTAAGAACTATAAGGACGGACTGGTGCCTTACGACCGCTATGGCGACTGGTGCGTGCCGCCCGAATCACCGCAGCTGGTACACAGCAAGGACCCCGCCCGCCAGACCGACGGTCAGCTCATCTCGTCTACCTATTATTATTACCTCTGCCAGCTGATGGGCCGCTATGCCCGCCAGTTCGGTCAGAAGTCCGACGCAGCCTATTTTGAAGCCGAGGCTGCCGCCACGCTTGCCGCTGTCAACAACACTTATCTCAAGGACGGCAACTATGCCAACGCCACCGTCACGGCCAACCTGTTGCCGCTGGCCATGGGCATGGTGCCCGCTGACCTGGAAGACACCGTGCGCGCCCATCTTTTGGAAACCATCGTGACCAAGAATGATACCCACCTCTCTGCAGGTGTCATCGGCATCCAGTGGATCATGCGCTACCTGTCGTCTGTGGGACGTTCGGATATTGCCTATCGGTTGGCCACGACCGACACTTATCCCGGATGGGGCTATATGGTCAAAAATGGCGCCACCACCATTTGGGAACTCTGGAACGGAAACACGGCCAATCCCTCGATGAACAGTGGCAACCACGTGATGCTCTTGGGCGACCTGTTGCCCTGGTGCTATGAGAATTTAGGAGGCATCCAGCCCGACAGCAGTTGTCCGGGCTTCAAGCACATCATCCTGAAACCTGACTTCTCCGTGCGTGACATAAGTGGCGTAACAGTCTCGGAGTTATCAACAGCGCTTATACACGGCAGGACGGGCTGATAAACTGGACCGTCAGCATACCCGCCAATACCACCGCGGAAGTTTACTTGCCTACCGGGAAGGTAAAGCGGATAGGGTCAGGGCGATGGACCTTCCATGTGAAACAGATTCAACAACAATCAAAATCAATAACAAAATGAAAAAACTTTTGTCTATCGCCGTGCTTGCTGTCATGGGCCTCTCCGTGGCAGCCCAGACCGCACGCAAGTTTACCGTCAACCTTACCCCCGACGGCAAGGCCAACATGCAGGTGTTCCTGCCCGAGAATCCCTCTGGACGCGCCATTGTAGACTGTCCGGGAGGAGGATACACTCATCTCTCCATGCAGAACGAGGGCACCGGCTGGGCCGAATATTTCAACCGCCAGGGCATCGCCTTCTGCGTGCTGACCTACCGTATGCCCAAGGGCGACCGCACGCTGCCCATGAGCGACGCCCAAAACGCCATCCGCATGGTGCGCGACAGTGCCCAGGCCTGGCGCGTCAGCCCTTATGACGTGGGTATCATGGGCTTCTCCGCCGGCGGTCACCTGGCCAGCACCACGGCCACCCATGCCCCGGCCGCGGCTCGTCCCGACTTCCAGATTTTGTTTTATCCCGTCATCTCGATGGACGAGCGCGCCACACATAAAGGGTCGGTTGTGGGATTCCTGGGCGACAAGCGCTCTGACGAGAAACTCGTGAAGGCGTTTTCCAACGACAAGCAGGTGCATACCCACCAGACGCCGCCAGCCTTTATGGCCATGGCCGCCGACGACCATGCCGTGCCTATCCTGACCAACGGACTGCCTTACTACACCGCCCTGCGCCGTGCCGGCATCCCCGCCGCCCTGCATGTGTATCCCGACGGGGGCCACGGCTTTGGCTTCCGCACCTCGTTTGCCTATCATGATGAGCTGCTGGCCGAGCTGACTTCCTGGCTCCGCTCCCTGCCGGTCATCAATGCCGGTGCCAAGCGGGTGGCCTGTGTGGGCAACAGCATCACCGACGGCGCCGGTGTTGACCTGGTGGATGCCGAGGGCTATCCGGCCCAGTTGCAGAAGATGCTGGGGCGCGACTACTGTGTGCGCAACTTCGGCCGCAGCGGCCGCACGCTGCTCAACCAGGGCGACCGTCCTTATATGAAAGAGCATGCCTGGAAGGACGCCAAGGAGTTCTGTCCCGACATCGTGGTCATCAAGTTGGGCACCAACGACAGCAAACCCAAAAACTGGGACAAGCACGCCAAGGAGTTCCGCACTGACCTGCAGCAGATGATCGACGAGCTGAAGGCGTTGCCTTCCAAGCCCCGCATCATCCTCTGCGACCCCATCCGTTGCGTGGCTCCCGTCAAGCCCGGTTACGACAACCAGATACGCGACTCCATCATCCAGGGCGAGATTACTCCCGTCATCAACAAGGTGGCCAAGAAAAACAAACTTGAGGTGATCGACCTGCGGCCGGTGCTCGACTATACGAAGGACGACCTGCAGCGCGACGGCATCCATCCCACAGCCAAGGGCGACAAAAAGTTAGCGCGTGCCGTGGCCGATGTCGTGGCGGGAGGCAAGCAGTAACTGCAGGCCGTTTTTACAAGTTTCTCGTTAAAAATTTGCTCGGATAAAGAATAATAGGTAAATTTGTAACGTAGAAAATATAAATATATAAAATATGATAGACGTAAAAGCAACATTATCCTCAGCAGAAGAGAAGATGGAGATGGCGGTGATGTATCTGGAAGAGCAGCTCAACCGCATCCGCGCCGGCCGTGCCAACGTGGCCATTCTCGACGGCATCCGTGTAGAATCCTATGGCTCGGTGGTTCCCCTGAACCAGGTAGCCAACATCTCCACCCCTGATGCCCGTACCATCGCTATCCGTCCTTGGGACAAGAAGCAGATCAAGGCCATCGAGAAGGCCATCATGGACTCAGAGGTGGGCATCACGCCCGAGAACAACGGCGAGATTATCCGTCTGGGCATCCCGCAGCCTACCGAGGAGCGCCGCCGTGAGCTCTCCAAGCAGTGCAACAAAATCGGTGAGGGCGTGAAGGTGCAGATACGCAACGTCCGCGCCGACATCAAGGACAAGCTGAAGAAGGCTATCAAGGACGGACTGTCGGAAGACTTGGAGAAGGACGCCGAGAACGACCTGCAGAAGATTCACGACAAGTGGATCAAGAGCGTGGACGAGCTGTTGGCCGCCAAGGACAAGGAAATCATGACCGTATAAACTTCTGTTTTTTTTGTGAAGTGTGAAGACGTGGGGTGTGAAGAATGGCTGTGCCATGCAAACCGGTGCATGACAGGCATGGACATTCTTCACGCCTCACTCTTTTTTATATAAATGCTTATGAAAGGACTCGTAGTCAAGAATACTGGCAGCTGGTATACGGTGAAGACCGATGACGGCCAGTTGATAGACAGCAAAATCAAGGGCAACTTCCGCCTGAAAGGCATCCGCAGCACCAACCCCGTGGCGGTGGGCGACCGGGTGGAGATTATCACCAACCAGGAGAGCACGGCCTTTATCTCGGCCATCGAAGACCGCCGCAATTATATCATCCGCAAGTCGTCCAACCTCTCCAAACAGAGCCATATCATCGCCGCCAACGTGGACCAGGCGGTGCTCGTCGTGACGGTCAATTATCCGCAGACCTCCACCACCTTCATCGACCGCTTCCTGGCCTCGGCCGAGGCTTACCGGGTGCCGGTCATCATCGCTTTCAACAAGGGCGACCTCCTCTCGCCCGACGAGCGCCACTACCAGGAGATGGTCATGGCGCTCTATGACAACATCGGCTATCAGTGTGTGGCCCTCTCAGCCGCCGACGGCGACGGTGTGGACCAGTTGACGCCGATGCTCGACGGTAAGATAACGGTGCTCAGCGGCAATAGTGGTGTGGGCAAGTCTACCCTCATCAACCGTATCCTGCCCGGCGCCAACCTCCGCACGTCTGAAATCAGCGATGTCCACAACACGGGCATGCACACCACTACCTTCAGCGAGATGCTCCCCTTGCCCTCCGGTGGCTATATCATCGACACACCGGGCATCAAGGGATTCGGCACCTTCGACATCGAGCCGGAGGAGCTCACCAGCTACTTCAAGGACATCTTCCATTTTTCCAAGGACTGTCGCTTCAGCAACTGCACCCACACCCACGAGCCGGGCTGTGCCGTATTGAAGGCCGTGGAAGACCATTACATCGCCCAAAGCCGTTACCAGTCATACCTCAGCATGCTGGCCGACAAGGACGAAAACAAGTATCGCGAGGCTTTCTGAAGTCTCGCGATACTTGTTTTTTTGCTTCGGTGGCATTCTTCAGAGTCCCACCTTTCGTAAGTAGGTGTTAAAAATTAAATTTGAATATCTACTTAATATTCAAGAAAAAACTTGAGCGTTACTTATCTTATCCGCCTGATTTGGGCCGTGCCGATGATGATGGTCACAATCAGGAAGATGACAAACCCGATGTTGAACAACACCATCTCCTCAGCTTTCAGGCAGAGCACGTCGCAGAGATTTATGCCGATAAACAGCAAGCAGATTTCCACGCAGATGATGCGGTCGAGTCTGACGAGCGTCCAGGTCTGCCGCTCGTTGGTGATGCGCGTCGGGATGTTGATCATGTTGGGCCGGTAGGCACAGGCCAGACAGAATACGGTGGTCAGCGTGCCGATAATGTCGGTGGTGAGCTGGGCCCCGGGCGTGCCCCGTCCGTGCTGCCAGCTCCACAGCGTCAGCACCCACATCACGAGCAGCAGCACGCCGCACACCACCTCAAATACCGTGCCCTCCTTGGTGCGGTAGATATGCACCTCGGGCCGGTCGTCATTTCCGTTAAAACTGTTTTGTGTCATGTCTCTTTTTCCTCTTCTTTATCAGGTTTCATCCTTGCCTTCCTCTTTTGGGGCAGTCGTCCCGCCTTGCGCAAGGCCTCGGCGATAATCCACTGCAACTGTCCGTTGGTGGAGCGAAACTCGTCGGCGGCCCACGCCTCGATGGCCTCCATCGTGTCGGCGTCGATGCGGAGGATGAAACTCTTGTTCTTTGTTGTTTCCTTCTTGGCCATTTTCCGTGTCATCAATGATTCAGTGTACCCGTGTTGACCACCGGCTGTGCCGTGTCGTCGCCACAGAGCACCACGAGCAGGTTGCTCACCATGGCCGCCTTCTTGTCGTCGTCCAGGTCCACAATCTCCTCGTCACTCAGTTTTTGCAGAGCCATTTTCACCATCGACACGGCCCCCTCCACAATTTTCTCGCGGGCTGATATGATGGCTGTGGCCTGCTGCCGGCGCAGCATCACGGCTGCTATCTCCGGGGCGTAAGCCAGGTAGTTGATGCGCGCCTCGACCACCTCGATGCCCGCCATGGCCAGACGCTCGTCGATGCGCGCCTCCAGCTGCTTGTTGATTTCGTCGCTGCCGTCGCGCAGGGTGAGCGCCTTGCTGTCGGTGTCTTCCCCGTTGTCGTAGGCATACAGTCCGGCCACCTGCCGCAAGGCCGCATCGGCCTGTATGCTCACAAATCGTTCAAAGGCGTTCATGATTTGTGCGGCTGAGGTCGAGCCGGCGCCCGCCTGGTTGGCCATGGTCTGCGAGTCAATCTCAAATATCGCCTTGTACGTGTCCTTCAGTTTCCATACCAGCACCATGCCTATCATCACGGGGTTGCCCGTTTTGTCGTTCACCTTGATAGGCTCTGCGTCAAGGTTGCGGGCTCTCAGCGAGAGCTTTTTCTGGTTGAGGAAGGGGTTCACCCAGTAGTAGCCCGCTTCGGTAAATGTGCCCTTATACTTGCCGAAGAACATCAGCACCCGCGCCTCGCCCGGTTCCACGAGCAAGAAGCCGCATGCCAAGAAGATACCCACAATCATGACCACCAGTCCGCTGATGCCACTTAGGAAGGCCATGGCCTCCGAGTGGTCGTCCATACAGGCGGCCCAGATCATCAGACCGATGCCTCCACACAAGGTTACGATAGTGACCAGCAGCATCATGATGCCGTTGAGAGTCATTCCCTTGTAGCTAAATTCTTTTGTTTCCATATCCATACAGTTTTTGAAGGTTAATAAAATGTGATATCATTTTAATATCACAAATATAGCCTGTTTTTGCATATCATGCAAGTCTTGTCCATATCTTTTAAC
>CALGHW010000175.1 GCA_937916075.1 uncultured Prevotella sp. | reverse complement strand
CTGCATGAGCGTAAGAATCAGATTGAGCATTACATAGATGATTATGGTGTGGCCTGGGAAAAACGTCCCATTGTATGGGTCTTGGACAGCGTGTTCCTTCGGGTGACTTATGCTCCGGCAGCAGCCGTGCTATATTATAGGAAATATCCTCTTTGTGTAAGTACGAATCAAAAGGAGAACATGCAGCAATGGCTTGCAGAGATGATAAAAAGGGATTATGACGGGGTGGAGGCTTTCAAGACAGCTACAATACATACCTGTGATGACAGTTGGAAGAAATACCTGGATATGCCTCTACTCGAAAAATACCATCCCGTGACGGTCTTTCTAGATTCGAAGTTTCCACAAGATCCTGGAGAAATCCTGATAGAGATTGACCGGAAGTGAATGAGCTTTTCCTGTTGATTGATATTAGGTGGAGTAATCAAGTGATACAAAAACTGATAAATGATGAGGCAGCGACTCCTGAGATCCATAGAGAGGGCATTCGTGTTTGTCTTGGCTCTTTCTTCCGTGTTTGCGGTCAGTAGGAAGTTTCCCGACACGATGATAGAGCCCAAATGGCTTGCGATGGTTTTGTCGGTGGCAGCCTGGGGAATATTCCATTACACTTGTCGTTTTTGGGGTAGACACGAGGAGGAGAACGGAAGCGTCCTGCCGGCCGTGGAATCGTCTATGGTCATTGTCTGTGGCTTACAGGCTACCTTCTTTCTTCTGCAGAAAGTGGGTTTCGCCTCTTCTTATGGACAGTTTACGGCCGGCAGCTTCGGCAATGTGGCCGGTTTTGTTTCCTGCATCTGTCTGAGTTTTCCTTTGGGCTGGCGACAGGCCAAGACCTGTGGCCAGCCGTGGCTGCAGCTCTTCTTGCTGTCAAAGGCGTTCTGTGTGGTGGCGGTCGTGTGGTCAGGCTCCCGCACGGGGATGCTCTGTCTGTTGGCTTGCTCCGTATGGAAGGCTCTGCCGGTCATGAGGAAGCCCCTCTTGTGTGGTATGCCCCTTCTCCTTTTGCTGTTTGTCTTCGGCTTCAAGACCGACTCCAGCCGTGGGCGTTGGTTTATCCTGCAACGCAGCTGTGAGCTGATAGCCCAGCGGCCGCTGACAGGTTGGGGTCGTGGAGGCTTCGAGGCGCATTATATGGATGTTCAGGCGGATTATTTCAAGTCCTGTCCCGACAGTGCCTATGCCCTGCTGGCCGACAATATCCGCCATCCGCTCAACGAGTGGCTGGCAGTGACGGCGGATTACGGTCTTGTGGGGTTGGCCGTTGTCCTGCTTCTTGTCGTGACAGTCGTGCGTTATGCTCTCCGCCATCCCTCCCCGATGTCGATTTCTGTGTCGCAGGTGTGGCTGTGTCTGGGCATTTTCTCGCTGTTCTCCTATCCATTCCACTATCCTTTCACTTGGCTGACGTTGGCGTGGGGAGTTGCCGTCGTCTTCCGTCAACCGTTGTCACGTTGTCGAAAGTCTGTCAGTATGTTCCTGTTGGCGCTCCTTCCCGTGTTGGGGACGTTGACCGTGTGCCGTGCACAGCAGGAAATGGCGTTGCGCCAGCTGCAGGACAAGGTGAGCTATGGCCAGGCGAAACGGATGCTGCCCCGTTATGCGCAGCTCTATCCCCACCGTCGGCACGACTTCCGCTTCCTCTACAGCTATGCTTTCTGCCAGTATGAAGCCGGCCGCTACTCAGACGCTTTACAGACGGCAAGGGAATGTCGAGCTTTGCTGGCCGACTATGACCTGATGTTGCTTTTAGGCGATACCTTCAGCGCATTGGGTCAACAGGACTCCACGTTGTATTATTACGGACGTGCTCATGCGATGTGTCCTTCACGGTTGACTCCGCTTTATGAGCAGTTCCGGGTCTACCGTTCCGCAGGTGATACCGTCCGTTGTCGGCAGTTGCAAAAGGCTATTCTCAGCAAACCCGTCAAAGTGAAGTCACGGCTGGCGGAAGAAATGACAGAAGAGGTTAGGAGCTATGGGGAAAAATAGTTCAAAGGCTACCAAAAATGATTCAATCTTGTGTTTCAAACGTCACATTTTTTATCCGTGTGACAGCTTTAAGGCATTGATAATGAGAGAACTAACATATTGTAAACTGTGACGCTCTCCAAGAACATGATTTGGAGGCTATCTCTTTTTTCTTTAACTTTGCAGTGACAAAATGAAATACTAAAACCTATAAAAATGAATAAGATATACTCTTTACCCCTGCTCATGGCAACGCTTTTGCTGTTGTGTGGCGTGCCACTCTATGGCGGCACGCCACACGCCGGCACAGTGGGCGATGAGATGATTGCCCAGGTGAACCACACCCTTTCTATGGCAGGACTCAACAAATCGGAATTGGAAAAGGTGTTGGTACATTATCAAAATGATGAATTGAAATACCGGGCCGCCTGTTTCCTGATAGCCAATATGGATGTACATTTTAGCTATGCCAGCGATGGAATCGACGCTTATTACCATGAGATTGATAGTGTCTTTTCAAATACAGTCCAAGCTGATTCTATCTATAAAAATGCCTATTATCATGCTTCAACTAAAAATGGGAATCTTTTGGCTTCGTCATCTATTAAATGGGATTGTCAGGAACTTACTGCCGACCTGTTGATAAAACAAATAGATGGTGCTTTTGATATGTGGAAAAAACCGTGGAATAAAAATCTTAGCTTTTCACTTTTTTGTGAATATGTACTTCCTTATCGGATTCTGAATGAACCTGTGGATAACTGGCGCAGATTGTATCTTAAAGAATATTTAGAAAGATATAAATATCTTTTGTCGTCTCAAGTAAATTATACGACAAAATATGGATTATATAAAGAATTAAACAAGGGCTTTTATGGAGCACTTTATTATCCTGTAACATATTTGCCAGAGATGTCTTTAGGTTTGTTGCTGAAAATGCGTATGGGCAATTGTGAGTCTAATGCCAAACGTAACATTGCGCAATTACGAGCTGTTGGATTACCGGCAACATTAGACTTCACCCCACAATGGGGCAATAGAAGTTTAAGTCATTCCTGGGGTGTTATGTTTATAGACGAAAACAATTTTATCCCATTTGGACTAAATGAGAATATAGGTGTTCATTTTTATTATCGTCCCAATCATAAAATACCTAAAGTATATAGACATACATTTAAAAAACAACATGAAATGGATGAATATTGTGCGGATATGGCAAGTGTGGTGCCACAGGATTTGCACAATCCTTGTATTTCGGATGTGACGGATAAATATACAGAAACTTCAGATGTTGTTATTAATTTAACAGAATCTTCTAAAGATCGTAAATCTCCTTGGATTTATTTGTGTGTCTTTGATGATGCTCAATGGATGCCAGTATGCTTTGCCAAGCGTGAAGTTAATCAAGCTATCTTTCATAAGGTAGGTCGTGGTATTGTCTATCTTCCTGCCATGATTAACAAGATTGGGGACCTTGTTCCTGAAGGAAATCCTTTTATTCTTGATAAAGATGGAAACCGGAAAGAAATAGTCCTTGATATGCAGCATACTCAGAATTTACGTGCTGTGCGTAAATACACTTTGACTGTAGAGCAACAAGACTATTGTCGGCAGATGGAGAATGGGGAGTTTCATGTGGCCAATAACAGCAATTTCAGTGATTCTCTGATAATAGCTGTAGCCAAGGATGTCAAGGAAAGTCGTTTTTATTCCATTAAACCTAAATATAAAGGTGAATATCGTTATTTTCGTTATATGGCGCCTGTCGGTTCGTATGGTAATGTAGCGGAGATTGAACTTTATGGAAAAGAAGGTGAACGCCTCACTGCCAAACGGGTATTCGGCTATCGATGGACAGAAAAAGGACATGAGCAAGCCAAACTATATGATGGAGACCCGCTTACGTCTTTCACGCTTCAGGCAACCAAGCGAGGTTGGTGTGGCGTGGAGTTTGAAGAGCCTGTCCATTTGTCAGAAATTCGCTTCATACCCCGGAATGACGGAAACTATATCTGTGAGGGGGACACTTACCAACTTTATTGTTGGGACAAGAACGACTGGCGGATGATAGCGGAAAAACGAGGAAATCGTGAAGGAGTGCTTTGGTTTGACAAAGTTCCTTCTGATGCATTGTTCCTGCTCCGTGATGTTACTCAAGGAAAACAGGAGCGTATCTTCACATATGAGAATGGAGAACAAATATGGTGGTAAATAACTTTATAAAATATTAGACAATGAAAAAGATTTTTTATTTTGTAGCTTTAATGACGGCTTTATGCTTAAATTTCAGTTGTTCATCAGAAAATGATTATCCTCAAGACGAAAACAAGGATGCTCGTGAAGTAATGGAACAGAAAATTATGAATCTTGCGGAAGAATATGGTTTGAATCTGACTATAGACAAAAGTAAGCCCTTTGATGAAAATTGCAACATGGATAGTATTGAAGCTCTTTTTAAAGGCTTGGCGAAAGTACGTGGAAAATATCAATTGTCGGTGTCAAAAAAGGATGGCGTATATGAAACGAAAGAGTTACCCCATCCTATCAGACGCAATGCGATAACGAGAGCTGCAGAAAGCTTTACGTTTGGTGATTGTGAGGTGCCTGCCGATGGTTATTTATTTGTGTGTCATTGTACAGTAAGGTGGAATACTCATAAAGATGCGGTGTCAGATGCAGGATGTATTACTGCTTATGTTGAGGAAAGAGCCAATATGGTCAGTGGATATTGTAAGACGGATTATAATTGTTATGGCTGTTTTAGCGGCGTAACCTTTAGGGGAACTGTAGAATATCATTATGGAAGATTCAGAGAATTCATCATTGTTTTTGAATTTTCTGGCGATTGTACAGAAAAGGGAGGTAGCATCAGTTGGTTGTAAATTTAAGTGGGCAGTGTCAAATTTTATGCTAATAAGGCGGTGTGACACTGCCCTGATAATAGTTACTATGTATAGATATTTACATTTGAAATTTTATGTCCTTTTGTGTGCTGTTAATTTTATCTGTTATGCTCCTGCACAACAGATAAAGAGCTATGAATTACAAAAGAACAAAGATAGGTTGATGTCTTATGTTTGTAACATAGAAAACTTTAACAGGTATTTCCCGCAGGAGAAGGTCTATCTTCATTTTGACAATACGGGCTATTTTATGGACGAGACCATCTGGTTTAAGGCTTATATTATAAGGGCAGACACACGACATTGGACAGATTTGAGCGAAGTGCTGTATGTGGAATTGCTCAACCCGAGCGGTGATGTCATAGATACTCAGAAACTCCATATCAAGGATGGTCAGGCGGAGGGCTGTATCGAGTTGAAAAATTTGTTTGCAAGTGGGTTTTATGAAGTGCGAGCATACACGCGATATATGCTTAATTGGGATGCAGCCTGTATATTTTCACGTGTGTTTCCAGTGTTTAATACTCCTCAGACAGAAGGAGATTACAGTAAAAGAATCTTGGATAAAAAAGATTATCGTAAGCGTCTGCCTGACAATAGAGAGACCGATAGCTTGCCAAGAAAAAAGATATCTGTGAGATTCTATCCAGAAGGAGGGCATTTAATCAAAGGATTGTGCAGCAGAATGGCTTTTGAGATAATAGACCAAAATGGTATGGGCGTGGATACTACAGCAACTTTATATATTGGAAATCAAGCGGAAAGCATGGTACAAACTGTAAGAGAAGGTAGGGGGGTGTTTGATTATACACCATCAGAGGAGCAGGCTTATATGACAGTAATGGGACAGGACTTCGCACTGCCTCAGCCATTGCCTGATGGTTGCGTAATGACCGTTCGGCAGGATGAAACATGGTTGACTATAAATATATCACGTTCAGAAGATGTCCCACAGTCTTTGGGCTTGGTTTTGATGAATGGGGGTAATGTAGATGCTTTTGATGTTATCTCTTTCAAAAGCGGAGAAAAGGAAAATGGCTGCCGTTTTAACCGTCATGACATGAATGAGGGAGTGAATCAGATGGTTTTGATCGATAGTTGTGGTAATATATTGTCTGAACGTATGTTCTTTATTTATCCGACAAATCAAGACACAATAAATCTTACTGTTTCAAAGACTTCAGTGTCTCCGTATGGGAAAATATCGCTTTGCGCCAAGACTTTACCACAAATGGTCTTCTCCTTGTCTGTAAGGGACTGGCAATCGGAAACAAATGGAAATGATCAAAATGTAGCGACATGGCTTTTGTTGTCCTCCGATTTGAAAGGTTATATTCATAACCCGAAATATTATTTGGAGAAAGATGATTATACACATCGCCAAGCTGTGGATTTGTTGATGATGACCCAAGGATGGAGAAGATATGATGTGACTCAGATGGAAGGTCGAAAAACGTTCTTTAAGCGACATCCTATAGAAGACAGACTGTATATGTATGGAAGAATCAGACCTGTTAAGAAAAAACAGACAGTCAACAAGATAACTTTAAGAGCAACTCTTTATAACAAGTTCGGGCAAGTCCTTAAAGGTTCGGGAAAGACTGATTCGGCTGGATATTATGCTTTTCGCCTTCCTGATTGTGAAGGGGAATGGACGACCCTATTTGAAACATCAAATAGCGGAAAAATGCAAAATTATAGGGTGTTGGTTGACCGACAATTCTCTCCGAAACCTCGCTTTTTGGCTTTTTATGAGCAGCAGACATTACCGTTGTTTCAGCCTTTGAAGCTGAATTGGGCTATTGAGTCAGATTCGATGATGGAAAGGTTGTCAATAGACAAGCGGAATCATTTATTGCCTGAGATAAAAGTAAAGGGGCATGGACTTTTTGAAAATGCGCGGGCAGGTTGGGAAAGCGAGAAGCGAGGAGCTTATCGGGCCATCTTGCGTTATGACATGACCAAAGAAGCTGATGCTTTGGCGGACAAGGGTATTGAAAAAGACAACATTTTTGATTTCCTTCGTTCGAGAAACAATTTTTTTGCGGGAAGTATAGATAATCTGAATTTGGAGATAACAGAGAAAATGGATAATAGCATAGAGTCTATTATAAGCAAGTTAAACCCAGCTGATGTAAATGCTGCTCAAAGAAAAAAAAGACCAAACCGTCGCTTGTTTTTTGATGGTTTGACCTATAAGAATAGACCGGTCATCTGGATATTGGATAATTGTTATTCTTGTGCGACAGGTGTCCCCGAGTTTGCCATGGACCAGACAGAAGGTCAGGTGGGGGCCATTATTTATCAGGAAAGTCATGAAGCTATTCCTGATGATTTGGAAGATTTTAAGTCTGTATATATATCTGAAGATGAAAATATATGGAAACGCTATGCGTATTTTCCTGCTTTGTCGGG
This sequence comes from uncultured Prevotella sp., assembly GCA_937916075.1. GTDB lineage: Bacteria > Bacteroidota > Bacteroidia > Bacteroidales > Bacteroidaceae > Prevotella. Next base: position 440 of record CALGHW010000175.1, on the reverse strand, counting down.
TCTTAGTCCTGTGACTGTTTTCTTATACACTTATCACGACACTCCTGCCAAACAGCGAGGAACGCGTCATACCAATTTTATTGGTTATAGTAAAACGGAGACTTTCAAAATGCCTGATTATAGTAAGTTGCCTCCCATGCCCGACTACCGTCGTACACTCTACTGGAATCCTGATGTGAAGACGGATTCTAACGGTGAGGCCAAGATAGAATTTTACAACAACTCTACTTGCCGACAGCTCGTTATCTCGGCCGAGGGCATCACCAAGGATGGTAGGGCGGTGGTCAACAGGTAGTGACTACCAAACCCTACTGCCATGAGCGTGATGAAATGACGTGACTATAATGATATTTTATTACATTCGCTCGTGTGAAGAAAAAAGAGTTGCCTGATTACGAAGAGAAAATTGCCTGATTTCTGGGAGAAAGTTGGCAGGTTTC